>CBDUWG010000254.1:0-3596 GCA_965370845.1 uncultured bacterium | reverse complement strand
GTCGACGACGGAGAGTTTTTCTCCGCCTGCCCGACGCAAGACGGCAGCTGATCCGATGATCACGGGATGGCCCAGGTCGTCGAGTTGACCGCTGTCCAGTGCCTTGACGATCACCTCGGGCCCGATGCCGGCCGGATCTCCCATGGTGATGCCGACGGTTGGCTCGAACATATCCGTTCCCTTTTGGCGGCTCGAATATTCGCTAAAAAGGTATCATCCCCGGCAGGAAATGGCAAGCAAAAAAGCGTGGTCCCGAAGGAACAAAAAAGCCAGCGGAGTGCTGGCCTCAAAAGGGTTCCGGTTCCTTTGGCGTCTCGCGCAGGATCGAGTATAGCTGGCGAGCCTGTTCCTTGGAGACATTCCCTCGCGGAAGCCGGAGAATTTCAAACTCTAAGAGGCGGCTGGTGAAGTCGATGATGATTTTCTGGCCCGAAGAAATTTCTCTGCCGGCCTTGGCGCGATGCCCCTCCACCCAGACGATTCCCTTATCACAAGCTGCCTTGGCCAGAGATCGTTGTTTAATCAGCCGGCTTTTGGTCAAAAAGAGATCCAAGCGCACGCTCACCCCTACAGGCGAATATCCACGTAAATCTCTTCTCTCAGCTTGTTTAGCCACTTTACCAGCACGTCAGAGATCTTCCTTTGCTTGGTTGCCTCCTCCAGAAAATCCCAGTCGTTTTCCAGGGTGACGCGCCTTTCGGTCACCCGATCAACGGCTTTCAACAAGTGATAACCAGAGGAGGTAGGGATAGGCTCGCTGATATTGCCTGTGCTCAAGGTGTCAACCGCCGAGCGGAATTGGGGGTTGAGCTGGTCCATGGAAAACCAGCCCAGGTCCCCGCCCTTCTCCCTGGAGTAGGGGTCCTGAGAGCACTCCTCCACCAGGGCGGAAAAATCCTCGCCTTTCAATGCCCTGTCGCGCAGATCATCAAGCTGATTAATGATTCTCTGTTCATCCTCCTCGGAGGCGGTCATGGAGATAAGAATGTGGCGGACATGCACCTGGTCGCCGAGAAGATTCTCACATTTGATGATGTGATATCCGTACATCGTTTCCACCACGTCGCTGATTTCGCCGGGGGACAGGGCGAAGGCGGTTTGCTCGAACTCGGGGACCATTTCTCCTCGAGAGAAGTTGCCCAGGTCCCCGCCACCCTCGGCGCTGGGGCACTGGGAATAAGTCCGGGCCAGACTGGCAAAATTCTCCCCGGCGCGGGCCTTGGCCAACACCTCCGTGGCCTTCTGAAAGGCCGTCCGCTTGTTTTCCTCATCCACGGTGACGGTTAGCATCAGATGACTGAGCTGCACCGATTTTCCATGCATAGGCAGGCTGTCTCGATAGGTCTCGTAGAAATCCATCACCTCTTTTGTGGAAACGGTTATGTTGGCCATTTTTTGCCGGATGAGCCTTTCCCGAAGAAGCTGGTTACTGATCTGGGGCCGAAACCGCTTCTTCAAACTCTGCAGAGTAAGTCCCTCGTTGGCCAGTTGCTCCTGGAAAGCTTCTTCTGAACCGAGTTGTTCCTTGATCAGCTGGATTTGGTTATTCAGGGCGACATCGATTTCCTGGGGATCGATCTGAATGCTATCACGCCGGGCCTGAACCAGAATTAACTTTTCGTCCACCAGATCCTGCAGGAGGGAAACGCGGAGCTTGTTCAAAGCGTCGACATCATCGGGACTAATCTTCAGCTGCATGCCGGCCAACTGCAGGCGGGTCTCCACTTCCGAAAGCAGGATTATTTCATCTCCAATTACAGCCACGATCCGGTCCGCTATCTGGGCAAGGGCCAGTGAGTTCATGGCCAGGATCATCAGCAGGGAGATCAGCAGAAATTTTGCATATGGTCTCATCTAACTTCTTCCTGGAAGAGGGTGGGGCGAAGACACCCTGGCTGAAGGAATTTAAAGATTCTCATCTTGAGGGACAAAAGCGCTTTCCGCAGGAGCCAAGCTGGATCTGAGAAGTTCCATGTGTTGATCGATTGAGCTTTGCTCCTTAAGTTCGAGGAGGAATAGATCCATTTCTTCCAGCTCTTTCTGTGCAGAGAGTTGGTTGTTGATTTCGTCCCGGACTAGGTCGAGAGACAGCGCCGAGCCAGCTTTTTTTGTGTCGGTGACGATGATGAGATGATAGCCGAACTCGGTTTTGATGGGCACCGACAGGGCTCCAGGAGAGGCGGAGAAGGCCACCTTGGACACCTCCGGAACAACATCCTCTTGGGAAAAAAAGCCCAGGTCGCCGCCCTGTTCTGCAGAGGGGTCTACCGAATGCCGGCTAGCTAATCGGGTAAAATCTCCGCCGGCCTCAAATTCTCTGCGGATTTTCTGGGCCTCTTCTAAAGTGGGCACCAGAATCTGTTGGGCCCGCACCTGGTCTGCTTTTCTGGTGAAATCATCCACATGGGATTGATAGTAGTCGAGGACTTCCTGCTCGGTCACCTGGATCCTGTTTTGGAGCTCCTGCTGGATCAGATCGGCGATGAGAATAGTCTTCTCGGCCGCACGAATTTTCGCTTTGATGTGAGTTTCCCGTTGCAGCCCGCGTCGCAGGGCCTCCTGATAAAGAAGCTCTCCGTTAATCCAACGCTCTACGAATTGTATTTTTTGCTCTTGGGTAATGGAGTCCAGATAATACGGGGGGATCTCGGCGTACAGATCCTCCAGAGTGAGTCTGGCGCCGTTGACAGTGGCAATCACCGGATCTTTTTTTCCACCACATCCACCCAGGAGAAGACAGACGATCACCAGGCCAGACCAAAGGTCGTTTGTCTTTGGCAACATAACCGGTCCTTAGGAAAGCTCGGGTGTATTAAGCCGCGTCCGCTTCCTTTTTTGGCGTAACCACCGTGGATTCAAGGACATCGGTGAAAATCTCAACGCCCTTCTGCTGGCGCATTTCCTCCAACCATGTCTTCACCGCATCTTTCTGCCGTTCCCTCGCGATGACCACTCTGATGTTGTCTTGGACATCCTCCAGGGGCTTCGCTTGACTGGGTTTCTTGCCCAGCACCTTGATGACCGAATATTTGTTGCTCTCTTTGATGGGTCCGCCCAGATCACCGATCTTCAGATCGAAGGCCGCCTTGGCGATGTTGGGATAGTGCTTTCTATCCAGATAGCCAAGGTCTCCGTCTTTCTTGGCCGCCCATTTTCGCATAGATTTTTCCTGGGCTAATTTACCAAAATCGACGCCTCTGCGTAGCTGTTTGAGGATGTCATTGGCCTCTTCCTCGGTGATTAATTGAATCTCCTGGACCTGGACCTGTTCCGGGATGCTGTAGATATCGATGTGGTCCTGGTAGTAAGCCTGGATGTGCTCATCGGTAATCGTGGTGTCTGCGGGTACGCCTTTTTGTTGAAAGACCTGAAGCAGGGCACGGTTTTTCTCAGCATCAATTATCTCTACTACATCCTTCTTGCGCGAAAAGCCCTTTTTTCGCGCCGCACCCTCTAACAGGTGTCCGGTCAATATGTTTTTGACCAGAGCCTGAAGATCGTCAGGGTCTTTTACGCGAGGACGGTACATAGAAGGAATCTTCTCCATCTCGGCCAGGAAATAGTCCACGGTCCAAGATTCGCCCTGGAAGGTGACC
>CBDUWG010000253.1:0-3605 GCA_965370845.1 uncultured bacterium | reverse complement strand
ACCATGTAGTAATAGTGGACGCTCTCATTCCCAACGGCACCGCTGTCGACAAAGGATGCTTCCGCTGTCAGGGCAAGAGAATCGCCTAACTCATCTGGCTGAATGCTCCGATAGATGATGTAATGATTCACACCCTCAGCGGCATCGGGCTCGGTCCAGAAAAGATGCACATTTCCGGAAGACGATTTAGCCCCACCCTCGATCATCAGGGCCAGATCATCTACGGCCTCCGGTGTCACGGTGATGGCCACCTTGATGGCATCTGCGCGAAGGACATCCCCATATGTGCTTTCACCAGTATCGAGTACTTTCACCTCGATCTCTTGATCGGTCAGTATGTGATGATGTCCCAACGGAATCCAGGAACCACTTCCTTCATTCTGGTTTATGACCACAGAATCAAGGACCACATCAGATATGCTCAGCACGTAGACGGCGTGATCGGTGGCGTTGGAGGTGTTTGGCACGATCTGGAAGATGCGGTAGATGCCGCTCTTTCTCAATGTGGCCGATAGGCGGGCGCTGGCCCCGGGGCTCTGGTTGAGAAATGCGTACCGGCTGCTCGGACCGTAAGCCTGGGCAACGCTTGTGTGCCAAGTTCCTTCCTCGGAGTAATCTAGAGAATCCTCGTTGTCGACGACTACGAAGTAAGGCTGCACATCCGCAGTGACCAGCACAGGAGCCATCGGCTCGATGGGATCGTCGCTGTGAACGTACATCTCGTCGCTCAGGGCGCCGATCTCATGGGGCTGAAATTGCACCGGGATGTCCACAGAGCCCATCCCTGGGATCACCACCGGAAAAATCACCGGAATGGTGATATCCGAATGCAGCGAGGTGATATCTGATACTGTTAGGTTCTCGTACCCCAGGTTCTCCAATCTCAGATCCAGGGACACGCTGTCCTCCTGCGAAACGGCGCCGAAATCAAGGACCTGATCCACAACGTGCAGATCTTTTGCCCTCACCGCGGCCGAGAACCTGGCCACATCGGCGCACAGGACCTGTCCCTCCTGGCCATCGCCGCTGGCCTGCACTTGAAGATAGGTCTCCGCGCCCGGCGTCAAATACGATGTGCCCAGATAGACCCAGTCCATGGTTGGCAGAGCGCTGGCGAACTGAACGGTGTCAATGCAGGCGCCCTGATCGAAGATCTGATAGGTGATCTGTTCGGCCGGGTTCGAGATCTCCGGGATCTGGACGAAGATATTGAAGAAGGCGGAATCCTCGAGTTCCGGATACCACCTGGCAATGGCCGTATCGCCCTCGGCCAGTGTCGTCACCCGTGAGTCCAGGCCCCAGGAGCACTCCGGGGAGGTCGACCAGCTCTTCTGTATTTCGACATAGCCGGTATCGACGTTATCCATGTATTCGTCGCCGGGCAGAAAATCGAGAAAGGCCATGGCTTGATTGCCCAGCGTGTCGCAGACTACCGCGCCAACCTTAACCAGCTGCTCCCTGGACAAAGGCTCGGTCGTCTCCCACTGATTCGCGCCCGTCGACTGGCAGGGGATCAGCAGATACTCCTCGTAGATGGTCTTTGCCGCCACAAATGGAACCGACTGAAAAATGGGCTCGTCGGTGGTGATGCCAAAGTACACCTCGTCTCCTGAAGCAATCTCCCACAGAGCCAGATCCGGCGCCGTCGTATCGGCCATCCCTCTCCACCTCTGCATGGCCTCGATGGCAGTACAGTAGCGGAAATTCACATTCGGATAGAGGGCAGCCACCTCATGGGCCAGGCTGTCGATCTTGGCGATGTCGGTGAGAAACGGCGTTTCCGGAAGATGCGACCATATACAGACCATCTGGTCGATGCCCGCATTCGCCTGGGCGAAGATGTCCTCCAGTGTATTATAGTTGATGACCGTTCCGAAATAACGGCAACGGACATTCCACCCTGGGCCGTCTCCGGGGAGCTGGTAGTTCTCCGGCGAAGGGTGATAGGGAACGAATTCCAAGATCGCCTGGGACCAGTCGTAGTTGTTATCCGTTGGCTCCGTCGTGTCGCTGTGAACGCCTGGCGAGGCATTGTGCATGCTATAGGGCAGCAAATTGTCCAGCGCGGCCTGCCAGCCGTTATCCATGTAATGCCAGCCGCTGCGGAATGAGACCGGAAAGACCTGCTCCTCCAACAGGAACTGGGCCAGGGTAAAGTTCCAGTCGTCACAGCACTCCATGAAGGTCTGGGATTGGTTCCAGTAATACAGCCCATCTTCGTTGTAGTCGGTCCAGGCGAAGGTGTGATAGTGCAGGGACAGCTCATCGCCATTGATCTGGACGTTGTCACCGTGATACTTCTTCATCAGGTACATGGTCATGATGTTGGGCACCGGCACGTCGGTATTGGTGGCATAGCGGAAGATGTTGCCGGCCATCATCCACCAGGTCATCTTCAGCGGTTGGCCGTAGGAATCGACGAACTGCGCCCGGAAGGCCGGGTCCATGACCCCGTAGGCGTTTCTCGAGGAATTGGTATACAGATCGGTGTCGTAATAGCAATGATACTGGCCGACGTTCATCCCCTGCCAGATAGCAGTATCTGAGCCCAGGACCAAATAGACCTGGCCTGCGGCAGAACTCAGCTCCCACGAGAAAAATGTCCAAAAAAGGACGCAGAGCGTCATTCGAAAAACCAGTTTCTTGTTCACACATTCCCCTCTGGCGATGAATCAAACATAGTCTTTTAACCTACTTTCATTTTATCAGATTTGAGGCTATATGTCAAGAAGTTTTATGGGTTTGTTTTTAACTCGCGCCCACCCTCTTCTCAATAAAAAAGCCCCGGGCTCTCACCCGGGGCAAAACGCTGAACATCTTTCAGGCTCTCATATCAATTCACTAATTCTGCTCCACTACCTGGCGATCGAATTCCCCCACCCCATTGGACTGCTCCGATTTGTTGTTCGCACCATCAGCGGATTTTACGCTGTAGAAGTAGTTGCTGTTCAGATCGCCGCCGACGCCCACATCCGTGTATACAGTATCCATCGTTCCAGCGATGGAGTCGCCCGCAGATATGGATGTGGTGTCCCGGTAAATCACGTAGCGGACCACGCCCTCACCATCGTAAGGCTCGCTCCAGGAGAGGAAGAGATCATCGGCGGACTTCTGAATTATCAGATCGTCGATGGCCTCCGGCGATGTGGAGTCAGCATTGAGTCTGGCTAACCGAAGGTCGTCAAGGTAGATTGTCCCGCTGGGGTTGCCCACGGCGCTGTTGTAGGTCATCTGGAAGCTGTCCACCCGCATGGTCCCCTCCAGGATCCCGTTGCCGATCCACGTTCCCAGAGGATCCGAACCCAGGTCCCACTTGACCAGCCTCCACCCCTTCCAATCAACGGTCACCCATTGACTCACCTCATGATTGCCGGATGGCAGGTTGTCGTCCACACAAAAGCGGAACTTGTTTTCCTTTCCATCGCCATAGAGATAGACCTCCAGGGTGTAGCTGGTGTCGAACTTCACCGCGTCCGAGGATGGTGGCGGGAAATACTCGCGGATCAGCCATGAGCCGGAGCCGGTGTTCCACAGGTAATCCAGCTCGCCTGAGGCTGTACTGCTGGTGATGGGATTTTTCACCGAACAGCTGGTAGTAAAGGAAG
>CBDUWG010000252.1:0-3651 GCA_965370845.1 uncultured bacterium | reverse complement strand
ATCGAGGATCAAGGATCCGCCTTTCTCATCCAGGATCCGGTTTTCCTACTTCAACAACAGCATCTTCCTCACCTCGCAGAACTGGTCGGCGACCAGCTGGTAGAAATAAATTCCGCTGGCCACGGGACGGCTGGCCTCATCCAGCCCGTTCCAGGTGATCGCATGCTCGCCGGCCGCCTGATCCCAGTCTACCAACCGGCAGACCTCTTGACCCATCACATTATACACCGCCAGGGAAACGCGTCCCGCTGCGGGCAGTTGATAGCGGATGGTGGTCTGCGGGTTGAAGGGATTGGGATAGTTCTGGCTGAGTGCGAATGACTGAGGGACCAGCTCCGAGATCTCCTCCTCCACGGCCACCTCCACACCCCAAGGTGACCAGGCCCAGAAACCGCCGGTCTCGATATGATCGGTGCCCTGGCTCTGGCCGGTGGCCACCTGCCCGGTGGAGTAGTCCAGCAAGTAGCCCCCCGACTCCACATGCCCGCCGCTGGTGCTGAGCACATCCTTGACCAGCAGATAGTCGGCCCGAGCCGGAGAGACGGTCAGAAGAGCCAGGCTGATCAGGGACAGGACTGATAGGTACAGCAGCTTTTTCATCTTTCTCTACCTCCTTCTTGTGTTCCTTTGCTTCGACCGGCCCATTTTTACCGTCCGTTGGGCGCGGGGTCGATGAGCATCTCTCCATCTCTTTGTAGAAGGGTCTGCTCTTCCATCTTCGGTCTGAGCCGTTCATGACCGGTTGCCTGCTCCTCTAGTTCCATCTCCCGGGCCTCGGCCTCTAAGAGGGCCTTCTCCTCCTGTGGATCGGGAATGGTCACCACGGGCCGCTGCTCATATCCCTGGCGCCGGCCGATGGCCTGCCAGGTGAACTGCACATCCTGGGCGCCGGCACCACTAAGGACGGTGAAGCCGGTATAGGATCTGTCCGCCGTGTACAGACCGCTCCACTGATCCATGGGGGTGAGCACCACCTTCACCGGGATCTTGGGGGAGATGGCCTCGCTGAACAGGCGCTCGAACTCCACCCGGCATTTGCCATTGACCAATCGGGCCATCCCAGAGGCCACGATCTCCTCGTCCGGGGCCGACAGGGTCTGCACCGTCTCCCAGCCCTTGGAGGTGGGAACCGTTTTGCTCCACGCGCCGGTGATGGTGCCATTGCCATAGCAGTACATGCCATTCCCGGCGGTGCCAAGGCTGTGGGCATAGATGGCCCAGCCTGTGCTGCCTGAACCGATGTCAAAATAGCCACCGTCGTCACCGGCGTTAAGGACGTATATACCCCTGCCGCCGGCGCTGGCCACGACCACTCCATCGTCGATGGTAGAAATGATATGCACGCCGTCATCGCCGGTGTTTTCTATCCGTATACCATCGTCACTACTCGAGTCCACATGGACCCCGAACTCGCCGGCGATGCTCACATAGAGTCCCGACTCCTCCGGTTCAAGGACGACGAACCCATGGTCGCCCGTGGAGTTGACGAACACCCCGGCGCTGTCGGCATGGCCCACGAACAGCCCGCAGCCCTCGGCTCCCCTGACCTCAAAACCGTTATGGTTGGGACCATTGGCTCCGGCACTGGGCTCGCCTGCCTTATAAACGCGCATCCCGGAGGCGTTGGCATTGCCCACGTAGATGCCATATCCCTCGGTGGCCATGACCTCAAATGCGTTGTTGGACCCGGAGCTCACCATGCTACCGGTCGATGCTCCCGCGCGGCGAACGTAGATTCCATCGCTGTCTGCGTTGTAGACGTAGACGCCCCTCTTGTCCGCCTGACCGATATACAGTCCGTTGCCCTGGGCGCCGGCCACCTCCAGGCCGTTGGCGTCGCTTGAGGTGGTGACGCCGCTGGCCAATCCAGCCCGGTGTACGTGTACCCCATCGGTGCCGGCGGAGTCCACATACACGCCGCACCCTTGTGCCGAGTCCACGGTTACTCCGTGTCCCGTGCCCTCGTTGGCTATCTGCAGGATGGGGTCGGCGGAGGAGCCGGTCAGGATCAGGGGCACGGCCGGCACCGCTCCCGTGGCCGTGTGGGCGAAGTCGGCGGTGTCGGCAAAGGGGGCCTTGAAATCGGCGGCCACGTCCAGCCGGGCGATGGTGCTATCGGTGATCATGGCGCTGGTCACCGAGCCGGCCTGACCCTCGTTCACCCAGCGGTCGTCCAGATCCGTCAGGCTCTCGCCGCCAAGCTGATGGGTGTTGTCGGCCACCACCGCGCTGTCCGCAGTGGTCACCGCGGCCATCTGGCTGAAGGCCGCCGTGTCGGCGAGGACGGCGTGCTGGGCATCGGTGGCCTCTGTGGCCAGATCGGCCGTCGTGGCATGATCGGCTTGCTCCGCCCGGTGGCTGTAGGCGACGCTGACCAGAGGCTTGCGTGGGGCGAGCACCTCGCCGCCAACCTCGGTCTGCAGCCACAGAAGCGAGCCGTCGAACAGGCCTCCCGGGAACGGGGTGACGCTTCCCAGAAGGGTGCTGAACAGGCCGTCGATGACCGGCACCAACGCCTGGGTCTCGGCCCACTGCTCCGTGCCCGCCGTGGCGGCGTCGTACAGCCGAAAGGTCATCTCCAGGGTGTCGGTGACCGCCGAGGAGTCTGCGGCATCCACCAGATAGCCCTGGTAGTTGAGCTGGCTGGGCACGGCTTTGGAAAATCCCAGGGTGCGGGCGTGATCCTCAAGGCCCGCCGTTTTCCTTGCTGCCAGCACATGGGCCGCTGAGAATAGAACGCAGATCAGGACGGCTAAGACCGCAAAGGTCGGCAGAGTCCTGGTTTTCATGGTGCACCTCCTGAAGGGTTAAGGTGAACGACTGTTCCCGGTCTCCTTTTTGGGGGATCACCAGGTTATTTTGGGTCAGGACCACCTCCTTTCGGCGATATTGGGAAAGAAGTGATATCTGCCGGAGATTACCGTCTTTGATTCCTCACCTCCTGTTTCAAGGCATCCAGCTCGGAACGCAGGGTGGCCATCTCGGCCTCCAGACGGGCATTGTAATCCTCGAGGGTGATGGATCTTCTGCTCGGCTCAAGACCATGAACAGACCCGTCCCCTGGGTCCTGCGAGGAAGTAAGCGCCTCTTCCATTCCACCTGTCTCGGCCAAAGTCACTGTCCCATAAAGCGTTGGATAGTACTTTGCCCGAACATAACCCCAGGCCGCATTCGTCATAGCGCTTACACCATCATAGTATCTTGCATTCAGGTAATAGCGCTTCGGTCCCGCTGAAGTTTCCTCGTAGAGACGGGTGCTGGTACATGGGATCATCCAACTGGCAGCGCTGGTAGCTGTTGAGTCTGGGATCCGGCCCAACTGAGAGCCGGGGATGTTGAAATGGGCGTTTTGAGGCGTTTTATCGATGGACACCCAGACCGCTGTGTTGGTGCCTTTGGAGTGGTATAGATTGAGGTAGCAACCACCGGTCACCTCGACATATCCAGCCGCCGGGATGTCAATGTCGACGGAGTCGATCACATAGTAGTTGCCGACAGTCATAAAAACATAGTCTGTACCAAGACTATTGGACACCCCCGGCTCGTCCTTGATCTCGCTGGCCGATATCGCGCTGTTGGGCAGCACCACATACGAGTCGCCCGATCTGCTCATGTAGAAATCGACCGACCGGGCGGAGCCGTTGATCGACA
>CBDUWG010000251.1:0-3651 GCA_965370845.1 uncultured bacterium | reverse complement strand
AAGAAAAACCCCACCACCGCGGCGACCACACAACCCCAGTGCGGGGAGATACGGAGCTTCCTCTTCCTGACTTGGAATTCCTCTGGAAGCAGGTTGATCCTGATCATATTTTAGTTTGCCTGTCTCAGGGCCAGGCCAATTGGCACTGCCAAGACCGGAGCCAACTCTTTGAGGCCATTTTGTTGAAGCTGATCTGAACATTCGATGACTTTCAGGGGATCCAGCTTCTCTACGGAAATGTGGTGCTGTTTCTCCAAGAAACTCGGGAGCCAGGGAATCAGGGAGCAGCCCCCGCTGAGCAAGATGCGATCGATCTTATCCACTTTTGCCTCTGACTTAAAATAGGAGAAGGCCATATCCAGCTCTTTGGACAACATCTCGCTGCTTTTGTTCACGGCAAACATGAAGGTGCTGTGATCCAGCTTGGGGTCCATCTTTCCCTGAAGGGCCTGATAAACCAACTCCGCAGCAACACCCATTTGCCTTTGCACTGTTTTCACAAAGTTATTGCCGGCCACGGACAGATCTCGGGTGGAGTGATAGGTGCCCTGGTGAACGAACACCACGTTGGTCACCTCGGCACCGATGTTGACCAGGGCCATATTCAGCTGCTCATCCGGAGGATAATTGGTCTCCCATGTGTTGTAGAGGGCAAAAGCGTCCACATCCACAACCACCGGCTTGAGATCGGCCTCGTAGACCACTGCCAAATGGTCATAAAGAATTTCGTTCTTGGCAGCCACAAGGACGACATCCATGCGATCTGACTTCTCATCCACTTTGACAACCTTATAGTCTAAGGTCACGTCCTCCACATCAAAGGGACAACGCTGTTCGGCCTCAAAACGCACCAGTTGGCTGGTCTTAACGCCTTTGCGCCGCTGTAGAGTGAGTTTATCGGTGATCACTCCGTGCCCGGAGACGGAGATCACAACCTCTTTAATGTGCGGATCACATCGCTGAATCAAGTGCTTTATGCCAGCAATCACCGCCTCTTTATTTTTTATCTGGCCGCCGACAATCGTGTTCAGGGGAAACTGGTGAATGCCGTATGAGAGCAGCCTTTGACCATGAGGAAATAGCTCCAACTGCACTAATTTGCTGGAAAAGTTACCGATATCCAGCCCCACGGAGGTCCTTGTCTTCCGCTTAAACACGTTCATCTCCTTTGCAGGAGAGGCCGTGACCTCTCGGGTGAGAACATAATGTATCCACAGAATGTCCTTTGTCAAGGGAAATCGAAATGATTTTTAACAGCCAGCACATCTTGTCCATCACCAGCCTCTTTATTCCGAGGAGGCCAGCTGGTTCATCCAGCGGCCCCGTTGTACCGCGTTGACCTGGGGCGTTCCCGGAGGCAGTTTTGTGGGATTCAGGTACATGGGGTCGAAAGCCCAGTCACGGTTAGGGGCTGTATAATATAGACCTCCATAATACCACGTGCCGGTGGCAACTTCACTTTCCCAGGTATCCACCATCGAACCACGATAGCAGAAGGTCTTGCTGGTCCACTTTTCCAAAAAGCGGGGCAGATTCTCCAAACCACCGCTGTAATGGCTGCTCTGACTGGGCACCAGACCGGTCATAAAACAGGCGTTGACGGTGGTATTGCTGGCCGTCCTCGAGTTCAGGGAACTGGTGCTCTTGGCATCGCTCCAGTTGTTGGAAAGGACGTTATAGGCATCGGTGAGCAGCGCTGCAGGCTGTTTGTCAACGCTGTTGTAGTCTCCCTGGGTGTAGAGCGGATTTTCCGTGGCCACTGTCAGGGGCCCGCCTAGCTCGGATCCCTCTACCAGGCGGATGGCCCCGTTATTCTCGTCGGTATGGGCGGCGTAGATAATCCCGTTGTCGGGGAAATAGTTACTGGTGTTCAGCTTGGAAATGTCGATATCGTAGGATGATATCCAATTGCCCTCACGATAGTTGTAGAAAGAACCGTAGGTGAGGATCTCGTCATCCTCCATTGGCTGGGTCACGTCCACCCATTCTGCCTGCTCGTTCCTGAAATAAACGGCGTCATCCACTAATTTCAAACCGGCCTTATGCTCAAAGCTGTCCGGATTATCGTTCCCCCGTTTTATAAGCTCTATAGACTCCCCCTCACTGACCACCGGCAGATAGAGCTCCGTAATACCGTGATAACTATCCTCGACCAAACCGTCCCAGCGCTGAACGGAAGAAAACACCCAATCATCGTCCTCGGAATCCAGCCAGGTTCCATCTCCGTTCTTCATATTCTGGTACGTTCCATCAGCATCCTTGATCAGCACATCGCCGTAGCTGTCGCTCTTGCCCGAGTCGGGATGCCTGCCGTGATAGATGTTGCCGGCGGCTGTGGTGTAAGAATCGATCTTCAGGCTGTTGTCGGACTGCAGGTACATATCAGCATTGGTGTGTACCCGTCCGGCCAGGGTCATGGTCGGGCCGGGAGCGATCTCCAGATCTTCCTCATAGAAGACGGCGAACTGAAACACCGGAATCAGGGCGTCTTCCACTATCTGGGAAACCTGAGCCAGAGCATTGTAGGACCCACCGGTGGCCTGGGCCTCGACGGTGAATGACTTCAACAGAGCATACAGCCCCTTGTAGGCACCATGGGTGAGTATTTCGAAACCCGCTGGCCCGTTGTCGACGGTGCTATAGGTCACAGTGTAGCCGTTTAAATCCATCTGTCCGGCGGGCAGAGGGTCCGGAGGCATCCCATAGGTCTCGTAGCTGTCCAGGATGACGGCAATGGCCTTCTCCACCCCGGCCTCCGCAGCATAAAAAGCCATGGTCTCCGTCCGTTTCACCCCGCTGATATCCACCTCCGTCTTGGAGGTAATTACTGCCACCGTTCCCACAACAGTCAACATGAGGACGATGGCCAGCACAACGAGCAGGGCAACCCCTCTCTGATTTCTCATGGGCGAGATCACGAATAGGAACGTTTGGCGTTTCATGAGAATCACCTCGATTCTTAGATGGAGTTTCTCTCAAATGCCCATATTGCGGACATCGATCCAGGAGGAAAGTGTCCGGCGACGATAGCCATCATCATAATCCTCGTCTGTCCAGTCTTGGTCCTGGCGAGCCGTCCTGGAACGCAACTCGATGCGAACGACCCGCACATCCCCGAGGCTGGCCGGTGCCGAGGTGGTGCTCCCGTCTTTCATCAGGTAGACCACCTGGAAATCCTCGATGTCCTCGGCGAAGGCTTGAGCCGGCAGCCCGTTTGTGGAACGCATCAGAACGGGATGGTCCTGGTCCGTGGTCTGGTCAATGTAGTATGCGGCCTCTGACATGACCATCACCTGGGGATCGTCATCTTGGTCATATACGTTGGCTAAACTGGATTCGGAGTAAATCTCGTACCACCCCTCCGCGGAGTTTGTATCCACGTAATCCACGGTGAACCACTCATACTGGCCGACAGAGTCCCAGATGTAAGCTCTCCCTCCAGTCTGAAAGCACTCCACATCGTCGTGGGTATGCATGGTGTTCGATTGAGTATTCTTGCCCAAGGTCACATGGCAATCGCTGAGGTTTTGCCGAAGGGTGAAGCTGTCTGGATCGGCATCAACGGACAGGATTGGTTGCAGCCCGGCGGGAAAATTCCCACAGCCGGCCATGCGCAGGTTCCTGGTCAGCTCATCCATGGACACGCGGACG
>CBDUWG010000250.1:0-3683 GCA_965370845.1 uncultured bacterium | reverse complement strand
GGTGCGGTAGTGGTTACCTTTACTTTCTCCCATGGACTGGCGGAATCGAATCTCTCCGTACCTTCTGAGGCTGCGGATTCGTCCCTTATTCCATAGGACAATCGACATATTAATGACAAAAACAGAGACCATGACCGGCATATAGAGATTGACCATGCCCAACATATCGACCATCCCACCCTGTTCGTGGAGGGACTTCATCACCGGCGCAAACTCATCTTGGTCACCCTCATATTTGGCGTTGAAATTCAGGCTGGCCAAACCTGCTTCTTCTTCCCTGTAGACAAAGTCATCGAAAAAGCCGAGGATCTCGCCTGCTGCATCTTCCATATCCAAAGCAATTTGGATATCTTTTACATCGGCCACCATGGCTCCGCGGTCAAGGGCCGATATTCCGAAGTTGACAGTCCCGGCCACAGTGAAATTGGCGGCAGCCATACTGCCGTACATGGTGGAACCGATGAGCGTGGCCGTTTCTCCCAGGGAGATTCCCAGACGGGTGGCGAATTCATCGCTGATGAGGATCTCGCCCGGTTTTGCGGGCGCTTTTCCTCGGACAATGGAATCCTCTATTCCCAATAGCTCCCATTCCAGGCTGTCTTTTGTGAAAAGATCCAGGGCTAAACCGACCACCGGGCCCTGAGCGCGTGTTTCTCCCTCTTCGTCTGGAACATCGAGCAGTCCGCCGAAACGGATCCTTTTTGTCCAGACATATCTGGGGAAGTCTTGTTTGAGTTCGCTCATCAACTGCCCGACACCGATGTAGGCCAAATCATTGGGCATCTGGTCGGAATTTTCGGCGTAAGCGCGGGACATAATCTTGACATGACCGGAGTCGAATTTGGCGCCGGTGTCAATAAAGCTGCTGACCACCCCTCCCATATAGCAGTAGAACAGGACGGTGAGAAAAACGCCAAAGACGACGACAAGGATGGGGAATAGACTCCTGGAGCGATCACGAAGAATGCCTTTCAAAATGAATTTGATCATGTCATTTTTCCCCTCAATGCATCTGTCGGTTTCAATTTGGCGATTTTTCGCGTCGGCATGAAGCTGACGATCGTAGTCACCAGGAGGATCAAAATCGTAGTGCCGATGACCATACCTGTGCCGTAGACGGGAAAGAGTGCTTCACCGAGGGCAATTCCGTAGTCGTCGACAGACTCAGGCATGGCCCATCCCTTTTTGGCCGAATAGAGGAGCAGTGGTATCCCGTAAATGGCGGCCACAACGGCGGCCAGAACGGAATGCATGGCCCCTTCCAGTGTGAAAAGCTGGATGATTTTTCCTCTTGTCATGCCCATGGACATCAACGTCCCCATTTCCTTTCTCCGCCTGAAGATGGAGAGGACTTGGGTATTGAAAATGGCCAGCATAGCCAGGGACAGCATGATAACGTAAATGATGGATCCGCCGATTTGCTTAGTCTTGATCAGGTAGTCTATGTCTTTGAGCAAAAAGTCCATGTCTTTATGCATCCATCCGCTGGTTTGGGGGAATTCTTTGGAGTCCTGGGCGAGAATGACCAGGCTGGCTTCATTTTCCATCCGGGTCAGCGACTGCAGTTTGTCCAGAGGAACCCAAATCTGGGCCTGGTCGACGGTCGGGACACTGGTTTTCATGATCTGTACGATTTTGGCATCCCGGGCATCGAATGTTCCCTTCGCATCCCGCCAGCGGACGGTGACCGTGTCTCCGATTTCGAGTCCTGTGTTTTTGGCCATCCGAGTGCCGATCAAAGTCGGCAGTTCCTCGCTCTCTTGATCCAAAAACTGGGTGGGAAGATTGACAATACTTTGGGCCGGATCGATGCCTTTCATCAGAATGGTGTGAAGCCGGCCTTCAGGGTAGATGGTGGCTTGTGAGATGAGAATCGGAGTGGCCAAACCGTTGTCTATTTGTGCTTGCAAAGATTCGGGAATGACGGCGTGTGCATCTTGGAGAGTGAGAGGATCGAAGGGATCGTAATTTTCCTGCCAGTACTGGCCGCCGCCGAATTCCGCGTCGGTCTGGGCCACTCGAGCCTGGTCTCCCATCCCTTTGTAGAGGCCTTGCATCCAGATGATAACCACAAAAGAAAATGAAAGAACGACGACGTTGAGCCATGTCCTGAGACCGGCGCCCAGCAGGTTTCTGAGAGCTAAACGTGGAATGATCATTGTTCCTTTCCTTGACCGGTGGGTTTATCATACACCTCATCCTTAGCCACTTTCCCGTCGATCAGAGTGATTTTCCGCCGCAAATACTGGATCACCTTTTCGTCATGGGTGGCGAAGATGAAGGTCGTTTCTAGTTCACGGTTGATTTTTTCCATGGTCTGGAGGATGTTGTGTGAATTTTCCGCATCTAGGTTGGCAGTGGGCTCATCAGCCAGTATAATCGTAGGCTCTTTGACGACGGCCCGGGCAATGGCCACTCTCTGGCTCTCTCCTCCCGAAAGCTGGGCGGGTTTGGATTTGACTCTATCGGCCAGTTGAACCCACTCCAGAGCTTTCATGACTTTGTCCTTTCTTTCTTGGGCGGATAGACCAAGAAGTAAAAGGGGGAATTCGATGTTTTCGAAAACTGTATAGACAGGAAGCAGGTTGAACGTCTGAAAGATAAATCCGATGTGCCGGTTGCGCAGCTCAGCCCCCTGTTTGTGGCTCAGATCCTCGATTTTCTTGTCCATGACAACCGCGCTGCCCTCTGTAGGAGAGTCTAAAGAGCCTATAATGTTGAGCAGAGTTGTTTTTCCTGAGCCACTGGGTCCGACAAGCCCGGCAAACTCTGCTTTCTTGAACTGGAGGTTGACGTGGTTGAGGGCCGTTATCTTGCTCTCGCCCATCGGAAAGATCTTGACCAGTTCATCGGTTTTGATCAGATAAGAGTTGTCCATAAGGACCTCACTTTTTTCTCTATTTATTATACTGTTATATCCTTAATTTTATTTCAGTAGTTGAATACTACCATAATTTGAATCCCTTTACCGGCAAAAAGGTTATTCCCGGGCTGGGCCTGGTATATCTGAAAACGCTCCGGATTCCAAAAGCCGATGACATTAATAATCCATTTGTCATACGTACGCCTCCAGTTCACAAAGCTGTAAAGATCATCATTTTCCCAATCATAATAGAGAATACAATTGATATTATCAAGAATACTCAAAGGATAATTCAAAGATAATGCAGAAAATTTGATCCCTTCGCCAGATCCAAATGCCTCCATGCTGCTTTCAAAAATAAAGTACTCCCCTATGACATTCAAACCATTCCCCAGGCCAAAAGTGTAATCCATGCCGATATTGAGAGCCCTCTGCCATGATAAGGGCAAGGATTCACTGTGCTGATGGATAAGGGCTGCTTCAAACCAGAGGCCGATGCCGATATCCCATTTGCCGTCCAATGCGTACCTGTTTTCAGGAATCAGGGGTTTATCAAGAACAACCTCCTGGAGAAGCCCTTTTACCTCGATTTGCCTGCGATGATAGGTGAAGGCTAATTCACCATTCCCAAGCGGAGCCTGGAAGCGGCCTCCGAATTCGATGGATTTACCATGGGACGACATAGATTCCCATCCCTTCAGATCATCGTTGCCATAAAGCCCCCACAACCAGATATTAGCATTATTCAGGAAATAATACCTGAGTAAAAGGCCGTAGACGCCGTCGGTAAGCTGAAGAGGATCACGGGGATCGATGCGGT
>CBDUWG010000249.1:0-3683 GCA_965370845.1 uncultured bacterium | reverse complement strand
TTCGACGAACAACCATCCAATTCCTATATCGAGAACGTCTACTTCACTGGCTCTAACACCTCCACCTACTACTACATCGTCACCAACCAGATCTCTTTCGATAGCTGGTGGGACACCCGCTGGGTGGAGCCCGGCCATTACCTGGTGGCCGTTTACTGCTGTGACACCCGGGATAACTGGGATACCACGGCCGTGTGGGTGGAGGTGGCCGAACAGGACGTTCAACCCCCCGAGGTGCCGCTGCTGAAATCGGCCATGGGCACCAGGGACAACCGGCTGACCATCACCTGGCCGGCCAGCCAGGACGCCGACCTGAGGGGTTACCGGCTCTACCACAGTTTCGATGGCCACACCTGGTTCTGCAATCACGACGAATACGACCTCCCGGATACGGCCACCCAGCTGGTGGCCGGTTACTTTCAGAACGACCAGGCCATCTATTTCCAGCTCGCGGCGGTGGACTCGGCGGCCGTCCCCAACGAAAGCGGCTTCTCCGATATCTACGGAGCCCGCCTCACGGACACGGGAGCCAAGGTGCTGGTGGTGGACGGCTTCGACCGCACCTCCGGCAGCTGGACCCAATCCAGCCATCCATTCACCCTCAGCCACGCCATAGCCCTGGATGCCCACGATGTGGCCTTCGACTGCTGCGCCAACGAGGCGGTCATCGACGGCAGCGTCCAGTTCAGTGACTACGATGCCGTGATCTGGGTCCTGGGCGATGAGGACTCCACCTTCACTCCCATCGAGCAGAGCCTGGTGACCGTCTATTTAGAGAGCGGCGGGAGCCTCTTCCTGTCCGGCTCGGAGGTGGGCTACGATCTGGTCGAGATGGGCTCAGCGGCGGACACGGAGTTCTACAACCAGATCCTGCACGCCGATTACCTGGCGAACGACGCCGGGGTCAACTGTGCCCTGGGGGTCTCGGGCACCATCTTCGCTGGCCTGGACATCGCCTTCGACGACGGCACCCACGGGATCTACCCGGAGAACTCTCCCGACGCCATCGCTCCCTGGGGAAACAGCGTGATCAACCTTACTTACCAGGGCTTCTCATTTGGAGCAGGGGTAGAGTATCAGGGACCCTTTGGTGGCGGAAGCCAGGAGGGCCGGCTGGTCTATCTGTGTTTCCCCTTGGAGACCATTTATCCGGAGAGCACCCGTACTGCCGTCATGGGCCGGGCCCTGGGGTTCTTCGAGCTGACCACCCCTGTGCAGCCAGGGATGGCCGATGACTCTCCCCTCCCCGGGGAGTTTGCCCTCTATCAAAATTACCCCAACCCCTTCAACCCCACCACCACCATCGCCTTCACTCTACCCGGCCAAGGTGCCCTGCACACCACTCTGAGGATCTACAATATCCTGGGGCAGCGGATGCGGACGCTTCTGGACGCACGGCTGGAGTCGGGATGCCACATCGCCACCTGGGACGGCCGGGACGACTCCGGCCAGTCAGTCAGCAGCGGTGTGTACTTCTACTCCCTGCGGGCCGGCTCCTTGGCCGGCAGGCGGAAGATGGTGCTGCTGAAATGAACCGGGCCCAACCGTCGCGATCTTCCCTGCCTATCAAGCTGACCATCTTGCTCATCGCCCTGATCCTGGGGCTGCTCATCCTGACCCAGTCTCCACCGCAGGGGATGACCGAGGCCGGACGCAGCGCTCTGGCCATCTTCGTCCTCTGCCTGGCCCTGTGGGTCACCAATCTGATCCCCCTGGCGGCCACCAGCCTTCTGGCCATAGTCCTCATTCCCATCCTGGGCATCATGGAGCCGAGCCGGGCCTTCTCCTTCTTCGGCAACCAGGCCGTCTTCTTCCTGCTGGGCGTCTTCATGCTCACGGCCACCATGATCAGGACCGGTCTGAGCAAGCGCGTGGCCCTGCTTTTCCTGGAACGCTTCGACCGCAGCCCGCGATTCCTGCTGCTGGGCATTCTTCTCACCTGCGCCTTCTTCGCCCTGTTGATGCCGGAGCACGCCGTGGCGGCCATGATGTTCCCCATCGTCCTGGAGGTCTCCTCCCATTTAAAGCTCCGTCCCGGAAAAAGCGAGTACGGCAAGATGCTGTTTCTGAGCATGGCCTGGGGATCCATCATCGGGGGCGTGGGCACTTTCCTGGGAGGGGCCAGGGCACCTCTGGCCGTAAGCCTGCTCCAGGAAGCCTACGGGATGAACATAAGCTTTTTAGCCTGGGCCAGGGCGGCCGTGCCCGTGGTCATCCTCATGATCCCCCTGGCCTGGCTGGCCCTGTATCTATTCTTTCGCATCGACATCGCCGACGTCAGGAGGGGCAGCGATTTCCTGCGCCAGGAGCTGAACCGCATCGGACCCATGTCCTCCCAGGAGAAGAGGATGGGAGCGCTGATCCTGGTCACCATCCTGTGCTGGATCACCCTGGGGCATCGTTTCGGCCTGGCGGAGATCTCCGTTCTGGCCGCCATTGCCCTTTTCGTCCTGAAAATCGTCCGCTGGAACGAAATCGAGGGCTATATCAACTGGGGCGTCATCGTCATGTACGGCGGGGCCATCGCCATTGGCAAAACCCTGACCGAGACAAAGGCCATCGAGGTTTTGATCATGAATTACCTGCCCTTCGAGCATATCCCCAGCTTGGCCATCTTGACCATTCTGGCCATCATCAGCATCCTGCTCACCGAGGGCATCAGCAATGCCGCCGCCGTGGCCGTGGTGATCCCCCTGGGATTCGGCATGGCCAGCAGGTTCGGCCTTTCCCCCATACTCATCGTCTTCGCCGTCACCATCCCGGCAGGTCTGCCCTTCTGCCTGCCCATGGGCAGCCCTCCCAACGCCATCTCCTATTCGGCGGGCTATTACGGCATCGGCGAGGTGGCCAGAAAGGGGATGTTCCTGAACCTGGCGGCCATACTGGTGCTCATGCTGGTGATGAGGTTTTACTGGCCGCTCATTGGCCTGACTTTCTAACCGTCTGGAGAGACAGATGAACAGGATAGAGAAGGCCTTCACGGTGTGGTTCACCGGCCTCACCGGCTCTGGAAAGCATACTCTGGCCGAGATGCTGCACGACAAACTGGCCGGCCGGGGCATCTGGTCGGAGATCATCCGCGGCCAGGACATGCGCAAGGTTATCAGCGAGGGCCTGGGCTTCTCCCTGGAGGATCGGGAGAAGAACATCCGCCGCATGGGCGAGGTGTGCCACCTGCTGACCAAGAACGGGGTGGCGGCCATCGCCGTGGCCGTCTCCCCCATGCGCGAGGCCCGTGAGCGCAACCGGGCGAAACTGGGCTTCTACATTGAGGTCTACTGCAAGTGTTCCCTGGATGAGCTGCGCCGGCGGGATAAAGACCAGCTTTACTCCCGGGCCGCTGCCGGAAAGATCCAGCATGTGGCCGGCCTGGACGACCCCTACGAGGAGCCGCTCAAGCCCGAGGTGCTGGTGGAAACGGACAAAAATCCGCCGGAGGAGAACCTGAAGCGCATCCTGATGACCCTGAAGGTCCTGGGGTACATCTCCAAGGCCCCGCAAACACCTTACAGTCCCGAGGAAGAAGAGCTCATCCGCAAGCACCTGAAGATGATGGGCTATCTGTAAGAAATAAAGTTCAGTGAGTTGAGAAAAGAAGAACCGATCCTGGATACTGGATTCTGGATCCTGGTGAAAGGCGAGAGGAACGGGATTCGGGGTTCGGGAAACTGCCGACTGCCACT
>CBDUWG010000248.1:0-3684 GCA_965370845.1 uncultured bacterium | reverse complement strand
AAATCTTGTCGACTATCGCCGGCTCCTTTTGGATGTTATCATCCACAGCGAGCTATAGTGTCGATGAAGGCCTGGTGCTGTGCATAAGGATAGCGCTTTCTTTGGAAAAACCGGGTTAAGGGGTTGATTAGAGATCATGGAAAGGCAGTCGACAAGAGCCATCGGCCGAGCGACAATCCTCAACCTGTTGACACAAACTATTTCTACGTGGTCAAGGCAACGGATCCAAGCCGGAACCTGGCCGAGGATTCCAACCGGGTGGGGGAGCTTGACAAGGGAATGTTGAACGGATCCAAATAAACAGGTTGCCTGGGTAAGGTTATTGCTGTAGGGGCACGGCATGCCGTGCCCTTCTGTTCTGGGCCCTCTTGAGATTTCGGGAGGGCCTTTTTTTGTTTGGCCACTTTGATGAAGAATAACAAAGAAGTCAAAGGTTTCCCCATGAATCCTTTGCTTCAAAAGGTCAAACATCCCCTCTCCTCAACTTTTCCCTTGAAAAAAGCCTCTTTTTACCCTACCTTATTTTCTAAACCTGTGTCACAGGATAAAAAAAGATGATCCCCAAAAATCTACTCCAAACCATCACATCTCGCCGCAGTATCCGCCGCTATCAGCAACGGCCCGTTGCCCTGGAGGACCTGCTTAAGCTGACCGACGCCGGGCGGCTGGCGGCCACAGGCGGGAACCGGCAGCCATGGGAGTTCATCATCGTACACCGGAAAGATCTTGTAGACGCCCTTTTTCCCTGCCTGGCCTGGCTGGCCGGAGACGGAAATCCGCCCCCGGAGATGGAGCCGGTGGCCTACATCGTCATCCTGGGAGATCCCCAGCGCTCCGCTCACTACCCGCTGGACTGCGCGGCGGCGGCGCAGAACATACTGCTGGCCGGCTGTGCTCTGGACCTGGGCAGCTGCTGGCTGGGTTCGGTTAAGTGGAAGAATGTGCGCGAACTCCTGGATATTCCCGATCATCTTGAGGGCTTCGCGGTCATCTCCCTGGGCTATCCGGCCCAGCAGGTCTCTATCGAAGAGGGGAAGGAGTCCCGCTTAGCGGAGCGTGATGAGGCCGGAGTGCTACATGTGCCCAAGCGAAGGCCGGAGGAACTAGTTCACCTGGACCGATACGGTGGACGCTCATAGGACTTAAGCAAAAGGACGTTTTAAAACTGGCCGAACACGGCAAACTCGTCTTGCCGGCTGCTTGTTGTTCGATCCTGGATCGTCACATGCAAACATCTTACCAAAAAGGAGGTGTGAGCTTATGAGAAAGGCGATGTTAGCAACTTTTTTCATGACCCTGATGGTGTTAGGTCTGGGTTGCCGGGCTAAAAAAGATGGCCAGTACGAACTGCATATCGGCGAGACCTATTTTATATCCGAGGGAATTCCCCACCTGGCAGGTTGGGGACTAATCATCGTGGAGTATTACCTGGAAGTGGGCGATGAATTTCAGTTTCAGGGCGTCTACGTAGAGGAACCTCCTGGCCAGTTGAGCTTTGTGCGGCTGTTTGAACATAAAGACGGCTGGACCTTCGTGCGCCTCAGCACCTTGCTGCCCGTGGAGCAGGGCAGTATCATCGATATCCGCGGAACGGTGATACACCGGGAACGGATAATGAGTGGGTTCCACAAAACAGGGGGTGTTCAGAGACTTGAGGTGGAGGACTATCAGGTTGTCTACGACACCGCGGCCCTCCTGAAGAAAGCCCAGCAGGAATACAGTAATATCCGGAGTGAACTTCAGGAAAAGATCACCGACCGGGGCTCCAAGCTCGTTCTCAGCGCAACCCCATACTGGCGCGTGGACTGGTGCCCGGAGGACGATGTTGTTGTAGTGGTAGCCCAATCCCACGATCCAATGTGCACTGTCGAAACACAGTTTATCTTCAACAAAACAAACCAGCAGCTAAAGACCGTATATTTACGGGAGTGGCCTAAAACTCAATAGCGAGTTCCTGCACTTCAAGACAAAAGATACGCGGCGGTTGAGCCTGCAGAGTACCCGGGCGAAGCCTATACGAGCCGATGTTGGTGGGCCGGCTCCTCCAATATTTTAAAAAAGGCACTATGTCGAACCCATGAAACAAGCGCCTATCACAGCGCTCTTCCTGGCCCTGCTGGCCTTTCACCTTGGCTGTTTAGGTGTTGGAGGATATGACCTTGTAGTCGGTGAGGGATGCTACGCTCCGCACCACCCCCCAGCCATGGCTGGCTGGGGGAAAAACCTCCCCTACTACATGGAGGCCGGCGAAGAGCTTGAGTACCAAGGAACTTACGCTATGGAGCCGAATGGTCAGGTCGGGCTCGTCCGGCAGTTCGATCGCCAAAGAGGATGGTCCTATGTAACCCTCGGCGGGGTCCTGCCTGTTGATGAGGGCACTCTGCTGGAAATCCAAGGCAGGGTGGTCAGCCACCAGGTGGCCGGCCGGAGTGCCACAAGCGTGCGGATGGTGAAACAGGTGCAGGTGGATAGCCACCGCGTGATCTGCAACACCGGCCCATTCCGGGAGAGGGCCGGCCGGGAGTTCTGCATGATCCGGGGAAAGCTTCAAGATGCCATCTCCTTGCCCGGATCCAAGCTCCGGCTCGGTGCAGAGCCCGAATGGCGGGTGGACTGGCTCCGGGGGGAGGAGACCATCGTTGTGGCCGCCCACTTTTACGATCTGATGTACGCCGCCGAGGTCCAGTTCCTCTTCACCATTAAAGACCAGAATCTGAAAACCGTCTATTTTCAGGAGTGGTTCAAAGGCGAATAACTATCTTCTGAGCACCAGATAGAGGAGGTCACCATGGCCGAGAAGAAAAAGAAGTCGATTAAAAAGAAACCGGTTCCGCGGAAAAGCCCAGAGGTGATCGAGCCTACCAGCTTAGTCCCGGCCAATGTGGGCAAGAGGATTGCCGCTGCCCTGCTGGAGGGAGTTCTGGTGTATGTGATCTCTTTCCTGCCTTATATCGGCGCGCTCATCGGCGCGGCCTATTTGGCCGTTCGCGACGCCCTTCCGCTGGGCTCTATAGGTGGTCAGAGCCTGGGCAAGAAACTGTTCGGGCTGCAGGCCGTTCGCATACCAAGTGGCGCCCCGTGCGATTACGTCACATCTGTTCTGCGAAACCTGCCCTTCATCGTACCCACCCTTCTTATGATCAGACCGGGCATCGGTTGGGTTCTCGGATCAGTGGTCTGGCTGGTCGTCTTCATTGTGGAGGTGCTGCTGGTCATCGCCGACGAGAAGGGTCTGCGGATCGGAGACCGGATCGCCAAAACCTCGGTGGTTGAGGTAACGGGTTAGAAACTTTGTTGTTGAACGACAGGGGCTCTCTGCAAAGGGGGCCCTTTTTTGTTAGTGATGTTTGTGAGTGACGTTTGCGGGACCGTGGATGTTTCGAAGCTGGTAAGAAAGGCGGATGCTGGATTCTGGATACTGGATTCTGGATAAAAAAAGGGTGTCCGCTGGGGGTTGCTGTTTTCCAGGATCCAGGATCAAGTATCCAGGATCGGTTTTTTCAAGTTTCAACACCGATAAACGAGCTTGAAGAAAACATAGGATTCAAGGAGTCAAGGGTCCGAGGATTCAAGGGGAAAACAAGCTGAAGTCCTGACGGCTTCGCCTGGGCAGTAATCGGAGGTCCCTTGAACCCTGGAATCCTTGAATCCTCGACCCCTTGGGTTGCAGCCTAAAGGTCAGAG
>CBDUWG010000247.1:0-3702 GCA_965370845.1 uncultured bacterium | reverse complement strand
ATTCACGGTGGAGACCAGAAATTTGAAGACCTCCGCTTTATCGGCGGGAAAAGGCCCTAATGTCTGTGATTTGCTCTGCCCACTTCTCAGGTCGTCGTAGAAGATGAACTCGTCGCAGTTGTCGATTAAAAGGTTCGAGGAGGACTTGCGCACACCGATGCCGATGACCGATTTGTCGTTCTCGCGCAACTTTGAGACCAGGGGCGAGAAATCCGAGTCGCCGGAGAGGATCACAAAGGTGTCCAGGTGTTCTTTGGTGTAGCACAGATCCATGGCGTCCACCACCATGCGGATGTCGGCGCTGTTTTTCCCGGTCATCTGCCGCTTGGGGATGTCGATGAGCTCGATGCCGGCAGCGTGCAGCTTTTCTTTGTACTCGGCAAAGTGACTCCAGTCGGCGTAAGCCTTCTTGACGATAATCTTGCCTTTCTCCAACAGCCGCTCCAGGATCAGCCGGACGTCGAACCGTTTCCGGCGAGAGGCCCTCAGGCCCAGGGCGATGTTGTCGAAGTCGATGAACAGAGCTAAATTTTTCTCTTGATTTGTTTTATTCATGAAAAGCGCCTTCTTTCGATTTACTATCTTTTTATTAGCAAGATGGGCAGGATCGACGTCAGCAGCGCCTTCTGCTCAATACATCAGCCCCAAGGTCACGCGGTAGGAGTGATCCATGCGCTGGTGGTTGACCAGAGCGAAATCTATCTTCCAGTGGTCGGTTTTGAC
This sequence comes from uncultured bacterium, assembly GCA_965370845.1. Taxonomy (GTDB): domain Bacteria; phylum SM23-81; class SM23-81; order SM23-81; family SM23-81; genus DAOVRJ01. The sequence goes on along the minus strand of CBDUWG010000247.1, from coordinate 2,979 downwards.
GCCTGCTCCCACACTCTGATGATTCTGTGAAGTGCCCACCCTGACGGCATAGGCATTGAAAAACCAGATCTCCCCTCCGCCATGAAAGCGAAAATCACCGAAATCGCCTGTCAGGGAAACAAGATCGGTTGCAAGAATGACCGTTTCCCGGAACACGTAAGCCGCTCCGAGGTGGTATCGCCGGGAGATGAGGTCGGGGTCGGTGGTGGTGCTGAGCATATGCATCCGCGGTTCGTTCAGATTCCGGACCGAGAAGCCCAGGGTGATGTTGCGCCGGAACTGCATCAGCGCGCCCAGGTCGATCCCCCACGCAGACTGAGCCCCAGCATAGGCCGGGTCGTTGTACCGCTCGTAACCCGGAGCGTCCAGGCGAAAATACTTCAAATTGGCACCGACGCTAAATGGTCCCAATCCACCCCGGGCCATGGATAGGGTGAGGGTGTTTTCGCTCTGTATATCCTTCAGGGCGGCGTTGAGCCAGCCGAACCCCAGAGATATAAATCCCAGATCCGGCGCCTTGAAAGCCAGATAGTCCACGTGGAAGTCGGGCACATCGAACAGCCAGGCCCGGGTGCCCAAGAGGTGAATTCCCTGCATGCGAGTCAAACCGGCGGGATTCCAGTAGATGGCGTTGGCATCGTCGGCAATGGCCACGAAGGCGCCTCCCAGGCTCAGGGGCCGAGCCCCCACGGCCATATCCTCAAAACCCGCCTGACAGAGCCCGGCGGACAGCAGACAGCTGACAGCTAACAGTGTGCCGATTGCGGTGATCCTGCTTTTCATGGCGGCGTGCATCACCTTAATGGTCCTTTCACCATACGTTGCTTCGGCATTAAGAAATTATACATCAACGGATGACTCCCACTCCCCGGGTCAACTTGGCCAAAGGAAGCTCCTCCCGCTCGCTCTTGGCGTAGATGAAGATGAAGTAAAAGCCGAAGGGAACGGTCTTACCCCGGGTGTCCCGGCCATTCCAGATCAGGTTGTGTCCGCCCCGGGAGAAGCGTTTATCTAAAGCCAGGGTTTTGATCAGCTGACCGTTGATATCGAAAACCTCCATGCGCAGCAGGGCGGCTGTGTTCAGAGTGAACTGGATGGAGAGATCATCATACAGACCGTCTCCGTTTGGTGAGAAGGGGTTGGGATCGAAGTGAACGTCGTCGATGACGGTGGCCACCGAACCGGAAACGTCGGGGTCCACGAACAGGCCGTAGATGCCTGCCTGGGTGATCTGGGCCTGGACGATGTTTGCCGCCGGGTCCACCCGTCCCCCGGCTCGCGCCCATCGTTGGGTGATATCGTTCCAGTGGTAGATTCGCAACCGCCCCTCATCCTGCGGGACCAGGTCCTCAGTGTACGGGAGCAGATCCTCAGTGTAGTGGAAGGTCAAGCGCACCGCTTTCCCGAAGTCATCCTCATCTTTATCTGGGAGCGAGATCCGGCGATACAATCCGGTCGGCGTGAGAGGGCCATTGGTGGCATAGGGGGGTGAGGCCGCACTGGGCGAGGGGGCCGTGAAGGTGGATGGGTCCGGAACGGCGATGGTGACGTGACTCCCCGTCTGAAGAGCTCCCGGGGGAATATCCAGCATGGTGCCGTCGGGGGCGAAAACGGTGATTGTGTCCGCTTCCCCGGGGATAACTTCGGTCCAGGAGACCTCCTGTGTGGTCGGCGGTGGGTAAACGATCACCACGGTATCCATGTCCGCCGGAGTGAAGGGCGCTCTGGCCTTGTAAGTGCCATCTTCGGCCTGGATGAAGAAGTAGACCGAATCGGGGATGTCTGCCAGCCACAGGTGAGTATCGCTGATGTTGGCCATTTGTACCCGGGTGATCTCTTCGATTTGATCCTGCGAGATAACGTAGATTGAATCCAGCAACTGGGCCGTTTCCGTGTAGAAGACGACCACGCTGTCCAGTGTGCCGATGGAGCTCTGCTGCCCGATGCTGGTCTGGTCGGACACGTCGGCCAGCACGGTTATATGATCCAGGCCGGTCACGGAGCTCTCCAGGATCACGGAGCTGGGCAGTTCCTCGAACAGGATGATGGGCGGGACCTGATCCAGGCTTTCCATGAGGATACAGTCGGCGTACTGGCTTAAATCGGTTTTGTCTCCCCCGGTGGACCAGTCGCCCATGGAGGGGTAGTGGCCCAGCTGGGCATCGGTGGGCACAGTATCGTACGCGCCCCGTCCGGGTTGGGTACACCAAGCCTCCAGGGAGATTACCGGCGGCTCCACATTCTCGCCGCCTTCATCGTAGACGGCATCATAGTCGATCCCTAAGGCCCGCAGGGGAATCTGGAACTCCAAGAACTTGTTCGGCCCTGAATAAGGCCCCTGGTCCCGGTTGGGAATGCCGTCGTCTCCGATGATGGTGAAAAAGCCCGGCTCGAACTCGGGATAATAGCTGTCCACCGAGTCCTGGGTGATCTCGTTCCACCATTGGTCATCAACGTCCCAGTGATACAGCTTGTAGTCGTTGGAGTGATGGTCGAACCAGGTGATGAAGTCCGGGCGATGCTCGTGGAGCAGCTCCACGTTATTGTTCCACGGGTCGGTGTAGCCGCTGGGAGAAGCCTCGCTCTGGTTACCTCCGCTGGGCGTTCTGTTCACGTCAATGACCACTCCGACCTGTGTGCTCCAGTAACCAAACCCTCCGCCCTGCGCAGGCAAACCATCGCTGTCGGTGTGCGTCAGGCCGATGTAGAGATGGAGCATGTCGTTGGTGACGTACATCTTGCCCATCTCCATCGGATTGGCGCTGTAGTCGTTCTCCGGGCCGATCCAGTGGTTCCAGTTGTCCTCGACGGGAGCGTCGCCGATGCCGTTGTTCCACTCCGACCAGATGGGGGCCAGCTCCACAACGGCCGGGTCATAGTCATTGTCGATGGCCAACAGGTACTCGTCCACATCCTCGGTCTGGGGATCGTCAAAATCGTTCATCCCGTCCACGGAGATGTTCTTGCCGTAGAGTGTTG
>CBDUWG010000246.1:0-3729 GCA_965370845.1 uncultured bacterium | reverse complement strand
ATGCGGTAGAAGGTGCCCAGCGGCGACAGGCCGTCCACCATGGCGGCCTCCTCCAGGCCGCGGGGGATGGTGTCGAAGAAGCCCTTCAGCATCCACACGCAGAAAGGCAGCGAAACGGTGCAGTAAGCCAGGATCAGGCCGGCGAAGCTGTTCAGCATGCCGAACTGGCGCATCAGGTTATACAGGGGCACGATCAGGATGGCCCCGGGGAACATCTGGGCGATGAGGAAGATGTACAGACCGCCCTGGCGGCCCAGAAAGCGATAGCGGGAGAAGGCGTAGGCAGTGGTGGCGGCCAAAAACACGCCGATGACGGTGGTGATCAGGGCGATGATGGTGCTGTTGCGCAGCCAGATGAAGAAGACCCCGTCCTTCATGGTCAGCACGTGCCGGTAGTTGTCCAGCGTGGCGTGCTCGGATATCAGGTTCAGCCGGTCGCTGAACACCTCCGGCTCGGGCTTGAAGGAGGTGGACAGCACCCAGATGATGGGGAAGATGGCCGCCAGGCAGCAGGCGGTCAGCACCAGGTGCAGGATCCAGTTGTTCTTTCGACGTCTCACCTCAGTAGATCTCCTCGGAGCCCTTCAGGGTCCTGATGTAGAAGAAGCTGAAGCTGAGCAGGATGCTCAGGATGATCACCGCGTAGGTGGTGGCCATGCCGAAGCGCCACTGGTGGAAGGCCTCGATGAAGGCGAAGGTGGCCAGGATGTCCGTCTGGTGGTGCGGGCCGCCCTCGGTGACCAGGTAAATGACGTTGAACATGTTGAAGGTCCAGATGATGCCCAGAAGGGTGACCGTCAGGGCCCCCGGTTTGAGCAGGGGCAGGGTGATGGTCCAGAACTGGCGGATCCGGCCGCAGCCGTCCACCTCCGAGGCCTCGTACATCTGTTTGGGAATGCTCTGCAGGCCGCCCAGCAGGACCACCATCATGAAGGGAAAGCCCAGCCAGATGTTGGTGGCGATGACGGCCACCATGGCCCAGACCTGGTGGGACAGCCAGGGAATGGGGTCGGCCCCCAACGCTTTCAGGGCCAGGTTGAAGAAGCCGTACTTGGAGTTGAACAGCCACCGCCATGAGAAGGCGGAGATGTAGGTGGGCACGGCCCAGGGGATCAGCAAGAGCGTCCGGTAGATGGCCCGGCCGCGGAACCGGCGGTTGAGCAGCAGGGCCAGGGCCAGCCCGATGGTGAAGTGGAAGAAGACGTTGGTGATGGTCCAGATGAGCGTCTGGCCGAGGATATCCCAGAACTGGCCGCTGGTCAGCACCTTGACGTAGTTCTGCAACCACACGAAGCGGTACGATGGAGGGATGAACTTGCTGCCCATGTTGTACTGGTTCATGTCCGTGAAGCTGATCAGCACTCCACGGATAAGTGGATAGAAGACGATGCCGGCCATAACCAGGGCCGTGGGCAGGATCAACAGATAGGCCAGGCGCTGGCGGCGGATTTTTCTCAGCAGGGACAAGTTTCTCTCCTCACCGTCTCAGCAGCTCCTCCCAGGCCTTGGCGGTAGCGTCCAGAGCCTGTTGCGGTGTCTTGCTGCCGTTAAGGGCGGCCTGCAGGTTGGGGGTGAAATCCACGAAGAGCAAACCGCCCTCCGGTATCACCGGCCGGTTGTTGGCCACCTCCAGTTGATGGCGGAACCCCTGAATGATGGGGTTGTCCGCCACGACCGGAAGGGCGTAGGCCGACTTTCGGGTGGGCAGCAGGTTGTTCTCTGTGGCGAACAGGGCCTGGTGCTCCGCCTGGTTGAGGAAGCGGATGAACTCGTAGGCCGCGGGGACGTCTTCACAGCTGGAGGCGATAACGTAGTTGTGCCCGCCCACCGGCGAGCCGTATCCCGCCGGCCCCCGGGGAATGCGGGTCACGCCCAAATTGGCCGGGTCGGAGAACTGTTCTCCGGCCAGGATGTCGGCCGTGGCCCAGGGGCCGTTGATGATCATGGCGTACTTGCCCGTCTTGAAGCCCACCAGCATGTTATCGTAGTCGTTGGCGAAGTCCACCTCCGGGGGCACCACGCCGTACTCGTCGCGCAGGGCGATGTAGAAATTCAGGCCGGCCACCGATCCCTGGTCGTTGATCCGGATCTGCTGGTCGTCTTCGTCGATGAGTCCGCCCCCGTAGGCCCAGATAAAGGGCGTCAACCAGTAGGAGTCGCCCCGCCAGAAGAAGCCGTACCGTCCCTTGCCCGGGTTGGTCATCATCCCGGCCACGCGAACCAGGTCGTCCATGGTGGCCGGTGGGTCCACGCCGGCCCCAGCCAGCATCCGTTTGTTGTACAGCAGGGCCAGGCAGTCGGTCACCTGGGGGATGCCCCACAGGCGGTCCTTGTACTGGTTGTATCTAAGCGCGCCGGGCAGATAGTCCCCCAGATCCTCGGGCGAGACGAGAGAATCCAGGGGAGCTAAAAAGCCCAGCTCGGCGAACTCCGGGGTCCAGGCGATCTCCGCCCGGAAGACGTCCGGTGCGTCGCCGGCCTGGGCCACCGTCTTGAACTTATTCTGTGCATCGGAGAAGGGCACCACCTGGGCCTGGATCTCGATCTGCGGATTCTGCTCCATGAACTTGCCGACCAGCCCGTCCAGTGTGACCGTTTCCTCCTGATTCATGGTGTGCCAGAAGGTGAGAGTGACCTGACCGGCGACCTTTTCCTCTTTTTTACCGCAGGCTGCTAGAAGAAGAGTCAGGCAGATGATCAGGATGGTGAGATGTTTCATGAAGGTCTCCTTGTGTGATACGAGACTCGATAGTCGAGAAAGGAAAAACCGATTCTGGATGCTGGATACTGGATTCTGGATAAAGGCTAAGACAATTCAAAGGCGGAGAAAAAAGCTTGACCTCACAGGAGTAAGAACGCTACATTTTTTGATCTGCTTACCGCCAGCTGCCTACTGCTTTCTGCTTACTGCTTCCTGCCGACTTTGCTTTTTACTGCCTACTGCATACTGCCGACTGGGGTGGGGTTGGGAAGGGGGAAGTATCCCCCGCGCTACAGCCAGCGTGGCGCTTCGCGCCACCGGCTGGCTATGCCCCGGGATAAGCCCGGGGCATACCGTCCTCACTGTTCGTTCGGCCGGCCGCCAGCCTCGCCGTCTTCCGCTACCCCCTCTGAAAGACCGAGACTCGAGATTCGAGTTTCCAGTCTCCGTCTTTGCATTATCTTTGCCCTTATCCAGTATCCAGTCTCAATACGAGCATCGATAACGCTGAACGATCTAAGAGTATCATCTAGTCCAAACTCACCCCTGATTCTTGAGCGACCTCTTTCATGACCGCCTTGACGATCTTGGCCTTCGATTTGATGTCGGCCTTGTCGATGCTTTCACTCTTGATTTTGTTTTTCGCCTCTTTTATCGCCTCCCGGATGGCCTCAACGTACAGTCTGGAGCAGACCTTACAGTAGAAACTCATCGATCGCCCCTCGTTGTAATTTTCCAGCAATTCCTCCACCAAAGCTTGCCTGTGCCTCTGTTCCGCTAACCACTTATCCAATCCGTTCTCTTTTATCTGTCGCAGATTATCGGCCGCCGGGATCCACTCTACCACCTTCCTGCGTATGTAGATGTTACACTGAAAGACGTCCGGGCACTCGGCGCAGGTGACATATCCGTGCTTTTTGACACAGCAGTTGTAGATGCTGTACCAGTCGTGCTGTTCTCCCGGCCTACAGCCGAGGCACCTGCTGGGCGCCTGGGACTGGTATTTGTTGCACAACGCGCAGAACAAT
>CBDUWG010000245.1:0-3750 GCA_965370845.1 uncultured bacterium | reverse complement strand
ACTGGCCCTCCCCTGGTCCGCTGGCTCCAGACCATCGCAGGACCCTGACGCCGTCGGCCTCGGTGAGCAGCTGGTAGAGATCGCCGTTCTGATCGAGATACAGGCTCCTGTAAATGAAGGTGTAATCGCTGGAGGAGATGGTGAACTCGGCCAGCATGGATCCCTGGGGATCGAACTTGTAGATATTCTGTCTCCCCGAATCCTCCGGCTCAAGGATCTCGGCTCGCAGGTAAACATTGCCCTCGCCGTCGGTGCCCAGGAAGACCAGAGAGCCGAGGATCTCCCGGGTGGCCACATCCACATCGAGAACCTGCTGTCCGTTCTCGTTCAGATAGCTGAGCGATCCGCGATGCTCACCTTTCCATTGGGTCTGGTACCTTCTGGCCGGATCGACTCCTCCGAACCCCTGTTGAAGGCTGCTCAGCTGCGCTTCAGGCGCCAGCGCTCCTTTGGCCCCGGTGATGCTGTATTCTGTCTGCATCGCGGTGCGCAAGAAAACCTGGCCGTTGGCGATGCGCATGCCGTCGATGAGCCAGATCTCAGGGGAAACGGGCCAGCGGTCCAATAATTGACCACCAGGATCGAACTTCTCCACCAGGCCATGATAGGGGGCCAGCAGGTAAAGCGCTCCTTCCTGGTCCAGACAGATATCGTGGGCCAGAATGCCGCAGGCAGTCTCCCGCAGAAATGCTCCCCGGGGCGTGAATACCTGGACCCGGCGATTTACCAGATCTACGATGTAGATATTTCCGTCAGAATCCAGGCTTAGGCTCTGCGGTCCCACACCCTCAGCTTCCCGGATGAGACCGAACTGGCCGGGACCGCTCCCCCAGGGAGCCGAGAGGATGGTCTGGGAAGTGCAGGTTTCCCCGGCATATCCGCTGGCGGCCAGGGCCACGAGCAGGGCCAGGAAGAGAGCCACTGTGCGAAATCGAGGTTGATATGAGAGCAACTTTTTTCCTTCCTGCTTACGATCTAAAAAGAGGGGGGAGGCACCCTTTTATTTTAAGGTTCTACATTAAGCGATTTATCGAATTCACCAACATAACCAGAGTTATCCGACTTGTTATTGTTGGTATCAACGGCCCGGATCACATAGAAATAGTTTGTCGTGATGGACCCGGCGGCGCCGGCATCCAGATAAGTTGTATCGACGGTGCCGGCGATGGAGTCTGCTGGGCCGGGGGCGGAACCGGGATCTTCGTTTCGATAGACCACATAGTAAGAGATAGTTTCTGAAGCGCCCGTCGTGTCGGTGGTCACCGCCGACCAGGAGAGAACTATATCGTTCTGGGAGAGAAGTGCGGTCAGGTCCGTCACCGGTGCCGGCGGGATAGTATCGGGGGGCAGAGTGTGGTGGAAGAGGAAGCGGATGGCATCGGCCACCACCGAGCTGCCCTGCTCGCTGGTAGAATCGTTGCTAACGATCACCGTTGCTGTGCCTGAGAACGGCCAGGTGCCCAGCAGGTGCCAGCCGTCCTCGACATTGTGCTGGCTGGCTGTGATGTCCGTGGAGCCCAGCATGTGCTGGATGGTGTAGTGGGCCTGGTCGGCGTAGGTTCCGTAGTTCACCCAGAAGTAAGCCTGGTAGTATCCCGCCGAATCGATGGCCGCCGTCCAGGTGGCCGTTCTGCTGCCATCGCCCAGGTAGGTCCAGAACTTGTCCTCCCCGTAGTTATTGCCCCAGGCGCTCACGTTCCAAACGCCCACGGTGTCGCATCCCGGGTCGGTGTTGTCCACGATAAGCTCGATGGTCGTGTCGCCGGTGACGGCGAAATAGCTCATCACCCGGGCCATGAGGGTGTCCCGGTCGCTGGCCGGGACGACGGCCTCGAAGGGAAAGCCCAGATTGATCACCTTGAAGGTGCCGGAATACTGCACGCCCGCCTTATGGGTTGTTCCGTCGTAGGTCATGTTAACCTGGCCGCCTCCGAACGGGTTGATACAGTCGGGATATTTTACGTCGTAGGGCCCGCTGGAGCCGTCGTCGTAACCGATGCCGGCGATGCCCTCGAAGGCCGTCCCGGCGGCTCCGCTGACGGCATAGACCCCGGCGTCATCGGCGGCGTAGTCGGCCTTCAGGTAGTTGTTGTAGAAGGACCGGTCAGAGCTGGTGCCCATGTGATCCAGGTCCCAGCCGATCTCTGCGCCGGAGACGAACAGCTTACTCCCGGCGTTCAAAAAGGTCTGTACCCGGCTCTGTTCCGTGGTGCTGAAGGTCTCGTCGATGGTGGACTCCTCGCCTAACATCCAGTCAACCACCTCGTAGTCGGTGAGGTTCACCGCCCCACCGGCCACGGCCTCATTGCTGGCCGAGTCGAAGGCGTATCCCAGATTGGCCAGGGAGCCCCCGTGCCGGATGATGAAGTTGCGGGTATTGCCCCCCTCCTCATGCTGGCGGTCCACTCCATTGACCACCAGCACCTCTGTGGCGGAGCCCGATGTCCTGGCCCCGAGGACCTCCGTGGGATAGCCCTCGCTGCGCGGCGAGGTGCCGTTAGTGGCGGTCGTCTGGAAGTAGTAGGGGATCCCGGGGGTGATATCGGTAAAGGTCACCGTGGTCCCCGTCACCAGCGTGTCGCTGTCGAATTCGTGCCCATCAGTGCCGCGGTAGACGCGATAGCCGGTGGCCCCGGAGGCCGACGACCAGGAGACTGTTAGGTCGCCGCCAGAGTTGACCACTCGCAGATCGGCCGGCGAGCCCGGATAGGTGGAGCTGAAGTGGTCGCCGGTGCCGGCGTAAGTAGCCCAGGCGTTCTGGCAGAGGTAATTGGCGTCGTACAGGCGGTATTCCTCGGCGGGGTTGCTGACGAAGGAGTTCTCCGTGAGAATGGCGGGCATGTTTGGTTCGCGGACCATATGGAAATTGTCCTCGTGTATGCCCTCGCGGAATGGACTGCAGTTGGAGTAGACGAAGCCGATGTGCATGTGGTCCTCTAAGTGGTGGACCACATCGTAGGCCAGGTCCCCGGCTGTAGTCCAGCCGGAATCCGGATAGACGTGGACGCCGGTATAATTGGCGCTGGCACTTGCCGATGCGTTGTGGTGAACGGAGATGGACCGGTCCACGCCATGGGAGTTCATGTAGCCGGAGCGGTCGGAGAGGGAGACGTATATGTCCGTGGTGCGGGTCAGGTACACGTCGGCGCCGTCGGCCTCCATGTAGTCGCGCAGAAAAAAGGAGGTGTCCAGATTGATCTCCTTCTCGGTCAGGCCCGTGGGCCCCACGGCCCCGGGATCTGTGCCCCCGTGACCGGGATCGATGCCGATCTTGTACCCGCTGAGGGAGGCCCATGAGGGGAAGGGCATCATGGTGAGCAAAACGGCCAGCACGCCGCCGGTGACCTGAATCAGACATTTTTTCAAACTTATCATGGAACCTCACTGGTGAAGAGGACGTTTACGAGTTCGTCCTGTATCGAACAGTGACCTGTAAGGTCATGATCAGGTCGCTTTATGGAGATGAGCACAGCAAAACGTAAAGTGCAAAATCCGTTCCACATTACGGAAATGATGTTTTTTGTAGGGGGAAGTATCCCCCTCGCTCCGGCCAGCGTATCCCTTGCGGGATACCGGCTCGCTATCGGCGGCTGCGCCGCCGATGCCGTCCTTGCTATTCGCGCGGCCGGCCGCTCACCTCGCTGTCCTCCGCTACCCCCTCTGCGGAACGACTTGCGAGCAGCACTCAGTTGAGCTCTATAGCCGCAGAAACACGACACCCTCTGACCTTTAGGCTGCAACCCAAGGGGT
>CBDUWG010000244.1:0-3772 GCA_965370845.1 uncultured bacterium | reverse complement strand
ATGGGATTTTTCCAGTCGAGGATACCTTGAAGATCAGGATAGTTGTCAATCCTATATCTGGCCGAGGCAGGCGCCCACAGGATGATATAGTTAAGTTGGAGAGAATCTTCGCCGATTATGGTATTAAAACCCAGGTTATCTGTCTGCAGATGAGGCAGCAGGCCACACTCCTGGCCAGGGAGGCTGTAGCAGAGGGTTTCGATATGGTGGTCGCTGTTGGGGGAGATGGCACGATCAACGAGGTGGTCTGCGGGCTGGTGAACAGCGAAGTGCCGCTGGGAATCGTGCCCGCCGGCTCAGGGAATGGTCTGGCACGGGCATTCGGTATTCCCCTTAAAATACGACAGGCCTGTAGGACGATCATTCAAGGGCGGACGCGAGAGGTGGATGTGGGCAAGATGAATGATCGATTTTTTTTGGGCGTCGCCGGCATCGGCTACGACGCTCTGGTTAGCAAGCTTTTCGAAAAGAGGTGGGGGAAGCGACGGGGTTTGTTGCCATATTTTCACGCGGCCTTCAGGGCTTTTCTTCAATACAAGACCATACCGGTCCGTTTACAGTTCGGCGACCGCAACTTGGAAGTGGTTCCACTATTGGTCACTGTTGCCAACACAGTTCAGTTCGGCGGTGGAGCTATTATCGCCCCTCAGGCCAAGCCTGACGACGGACTGTTTGACGTCTGCATTATTCGCGATCTCTCCTTTCTGCAAGCCCTCTTCCATTGGCCCAAACTTTTCACGGGTCGCATCGATCTGATGTCTCAGTGGAGCGTGTATCAAACCGATTCCCTGGAGATCTCCTCGGACTTGACCATGCCCGTTCATGTGGATGGTGAGTATGTTGGAGAAAGTACCCGTCTGCGGGTTACTTTGCTACCCAGCGCTCTGCGCATCCGCGTTCCCGGAGATACCTGCACTTCAAAGCCTGAGCTCAGCTGAGCTTCTGTTCCTCCTGAGAGCGAGGGTGACATTCCCGAAACAATAAGGGAAACATGTTGCTTTGTCCCAACGATGTGTAGGCAGGGGAACATTTTTTTCTCCGGCATGTTCCCGTTTGTGTTCTGGATCCATTTGGTGGTTCACTAGTTAGTTCATCGACCCGAGGATATCGAGGACCCTAAAATCCTATCCGATTTGGGAGAGGATGTTCGCCATGTCTCTGCGAATAGGTGCCAGGTATTGGGGGAAGACATGGTGAGGGAGAGATATAGGCAACCCCGGCCGTTGATTTTGAAGGAGGTAGCTTTCATGTTTTTCTTGTGTCGCTGGACATGCTCCATTGAGTGGGTGTGAGTCCGTGGCTCTGTTTTCTTGAATTCATTGGGAATAATTGAGTTATACAAGTTAAGGCTGAGCTGCAGCCAGGAAATTGAATCTGTCGGCATGGGTTTTGCTCCAATTTGAGCCCAGACGTTCCTTGGCAGGCACTCCTCTGGTGGGAGTTGGGCAAGATTTCTAACCAAATCGAGGAGTTTTGGCCTTGACAATTAAAGACCGAATATGTTATATTGAAAAAAGCGCATCCAGTGTATCACAGCAGGGGATGAGTTTCATTTTTTCTCACTGTTCGAGAAGGAGGAGCCTAGAGAAAAAGGTTCGCTAACGGGTTTGGGAAAATACAATCGACATCCTTAGAAGAGTTCCTTTTATTGCTTCATTTAGCTGGGACTAACAAGGATGATGAACAGCGACCGTCGGAATGAGGATCTCACCCCGCCATTGGCTTTTTCCTCCGGAGGGCAAGGCGTAGATGTTTGGGGGATGATGGTGTGGTGAGGCCAAGGTTACGGCGGTATTTTATTTGCTCTTTCCGGGCTCACAAGGCGAGTACCTGAGCGCGGAGGATGATCTAGGATCTCAAGAAGATGGAGAAATGAATATGAGATGGAAAGGGGACAGCCGTGTACACACGGCCCTGTTGATGATTTTTGCTCTGTGTGGTCTATTTTCTCTCTCTTTTGCAGAGCCTTCTCAGTTTGCTTCAGACTATGAAGGGCAGCGGTCGGCACGAATTCATCGGCCGTTAACAGACACCATTAAGGACACATGGGTTTCCCCGGCGGTACGTCTAATCCGCTCCGATGGCAGAGGAGCGGAGATTGAGATCATTAGCCGGGGATTCGATTCTTCCGCGGAGGAGATAGAGGGGCAAATCTACCATCATCTCAGTCTTGATGGTGCCGCCCTCAGCCAGGAGGAGGGTGAACCTCAACTGCCCTTAAGGGTCATGATGTTGGGCATCCCCCTGGAAGCGAACGTTGCTGTGGAGGTGGTGGAAGTAGAGACGGAGCGAAGTTTCAATTACCATGTGTATCCGGCTCCCCGGCGAGTGCTCTCCCGGACTAAATCTGGTGAACCTTTTACCACCACTGAATTTTACCGCAACGATTCTCTTTACAGCCAAAACACCTTCTTTCCGCCGCGAATAGCCAAGGTGACCCAAACCGCTTTTATCAGAGACCAGCGGGTGGCTCAATTGGAGGTGTGCCCCTTGCAATACAACCCGGCCAGCGGAGAATTGCTGTTTCACAAGCGTCTAATCCTGCGAGTGACCTTCGCTAGCGGTTCCCAGTCAGATCTTCCCGGATTTGAGGAACCGAGTTTCATCCCCACAGAGGTGGGTCCTTTCCAGTCCATTCTGAAGAACACCCTGCTCAACTATGAGTCCTCGAGGCACTGGCAACAGCGCCGCGCCGCACTGCCAAAGTCCATGCCAGTGGAAACTGAAACGCCCTATGGGGATTCCACAGCATATAAGATCACCGTCACGGAAGATGGCATCTACTCCCTGAGCTATGATTACCTGCAGAGTCAGGGAGTGGCTGTCTCGGCCATCGATCCCAAAACGGTGAAGATGTATAATCGGGGAGAGCAAATTCCCAGCTATGTTTATGGAGCTCGAGATAATCACTTTGATCCGGGAGATTACATCCAGTTCAGGGGTGAAGTATACCACGGGGAGAATCACTACTACTCACCTTACACAGAGACCAATGTCTATTGGCTGGTCTCCGGCGGCGACATCGGCATGAGGATGGTGGAGCAGGATGGCGGGTTGGTGGTGGAAGATCCGGACAGCCTGATCATTCCCCTCAGCTACAAGGCCACCCTGCACGTGGAAAGAGATCTGAGCTATCAGCGCCTGTCCCAGGTGAGCGACGAGAGCATAGACCGGTGGCTAATGGACGAAATCAACGCAGATACCACTCGAGACTACTCCTTTTACCTGACGGCCGTCGATGACAGCGACAGCGCCGAGTGCGAGATAGAGATCAGGCTGCAGGGCATTACCTTTCCCCCCGAGTATCCCGACCACCACACCAAGATCTGGCTGAATGGCAACAAGCTGGACGAGGCCTGGTGGGATGGTCAGGACGAATATATCTACCACCGGACCGGGCTGCCCAACTCCTGGCTGTGGGAGGGAAACAACCTGTTGCGTATCGCCAATATTGGGGACACAGAGGCCGGAAGCGTCGATAAGATCTACACAAACTGGTTTCAGATAGACTACTGGCGGGGGTACGTGGCCCAGGATGATTACCTGGAATTTGGCTCACCGGAGGGTGGTGAGACGGGTCTCTACCAGTTCGCCGTCTCCGGTTTCACCAGCAGCGATATCGAGCTGTTCGATGTGGCCGGCAAGAAGATAGTCAATTTTCAGGTGAGCCAGGACAGCGTTGGCTACACCCTCAAATTTCCGGATCAGGTGGTGCGCCCCACACAATATGTGGCCCTGACCAGGAACAAGCTGAAGTTGCCCACCGGCGTTT
>CBDUWG010000243.1:0-3781 GCA_965370845.1 uncultured bacterium | reverse complement strand
TCGTGCCATTGCCCTGGCCAAACGCCTGCTCGAATCGGCCACCAGCCCAGCCCAGAAAGCCGAGTCTTTCCTGATCATGGCTGACCTGTACTACGAGCTGCGGGAATACACCGCGGGTGTGGAATCGGCCAGACTGGTGTTAAATCTGGAGGAGGTGGAGGATGAGCTCAAGGTCCAGGCTCACTACGCCATGGGCAACTGCTGGAACGGGATGAAAAACTACTCCGCAGCTCTGCAGGCTTACAGCACCGCTCTTACCAGATATCCCCAATCCGCTTACCGGGCCGACCTGCTGTTTCAGGCGGGCATCATGTCCTATAACCTGGAAGACTATGAGGCCTCTGCCGCCAGATTCCATGTCTTTGGCGAGGAGTTCGCCGAACATCCCAATATGGTCTTCGCCATCTACTACCTGGCTTACTCCCAGTTCCGCCGGGGCCTGTGGACCGAGGCCGGGAAGGCCTTTGGACGGATAGTGAGCAAATATCCGCACAGCGATATGGTGAGCGAGGCGCAATACCAGGTGGCCGAGTGTCATTATAACAACCACCAATACCAAAAGGCTACTGCGGCCTATCGGCTGGTGCTGCGCGATCATCCGCAATCGAAGTATGCCGAGGGAGCCCTCTACAACACGGCCTGGTGCCAGTTTCAGCTGGACCAGGACCAGAAGGCCGTGGCCATCCTTCAAGAGGTGGCCAGCAGATTTCCCGGGGGCGAGTATAGCGCCGGCGCCCTGTTCACCGTTGGCGATCACTACTATAACCAGAAGGATTACGATGGCGCCGAGGAGGCCTACCAAAAAGTCATCGACCTTTTTCCGCAGAGCCCTCGCGCCCAGAAAGCTCAAGCCCTCATCCACGAGCTAAGTCAGATCACCTCTTACCTGGCCTATCAGGAGGCCGCTGCTCTGTTCGATGAGAAAAAATATCTGGCGGCCATTGAGGCTTTCCAGCAGATTATCGAGGAGTATCCCGGCACCGACGTGGTGGTGGGCTCGCAGACCAACATCGGAGCCAGCTATGAGCAGTTGAGTCGCTGGGGTGAAGCCCTGAAAACTTACACCGAGCTGATCGAACAGTACGGCGACTTGCCGGAACATCGGGATGCGGTGGCCTTTGCCACTGAACATAAGGATTGGATCGAAGATAACTTTTAGCATTTCACGCTGCGAATGCTAGATGTAACCGAATTTTGTGCGTTAGCCTAAGGGGGTCCTGAATGTTTAAACTGATCGTCCAAGGGGGCCCGTTGATGGTCCCTCTGGTGCTGTGCTCCTTACTATCCGTGGCCTTCATCATCGAGCGTCTCTGGTCTCTGCACACAACACCCACCAAGAGCGAGGCCAATTCCTACCTGTTGGAAGCGGCAGAGACGCTGAAAACCGGAGGCATGGAGGAGACCAAGTCTCACTGCGCCAAAAACAGAGGTCTTCTCCCCTACGTCTTCACCCTGGTCATGGACAGGTACGATGCCCTGATGCACGAGACCAGGACCATCGGCGAGATCAGGGATGAGCTTATCGCCACCACAGAGGAGGCCGGCCGATCCTATCTTGAGCGCTTTCTGCCCGTTCTCAGCACGGTGGGAGGGGTCTCTCCCCTGCTGGGCCTTCTGGGCACGGTGACCGGCATGATCGTGGCCTTCAAATCCATCGCCGCCGTGGGCGCCACCGGCGATCCGCGCGCCGTGGCCGCGGGCATCTCCCAGGCCCTGATCACCACCGCTGCCGGCCTGATCATCGCCATCCCCACGGTAACCGTGTACAGCTATCTGCGGCAGCGGGTCAACAAGATCCTCACCGGCATGGAGCGATTTTCCCATGGTTTCGTTAACGCCCTGATCACCGAGGTGGGACGTTTCGTCTCCTACAAGGAGACCTTAAAATTTGCCTATGCCGACGGAATCCTGGAAGAGGGAGAGAAAGAGCTCCTGCACAGGAAGAGAATCCTGCTGAACATCACCGAGGAGAAGGCCTCCTATCTGGAGCAGGAGGTCAAGAAGGAGCTGGGCCTGTAGTAGGCCGTTTCTTCAGGAGCTGTTAATTTGAGAAGAACCCAGAGCAAACTTGAAGATACCAAGTTGGACATCACCCCCCTGGTGGACGTCGTCTTCTTGCTGTTGATCTTCTTCATGGTCACCACCGTCTTCTCCACCACACCAGGCCTGCGCGTTGATCTGCCCAAGGCGGCCGAGTCGGACATGCCTCCGGAGAAAGATCTGAACATCGTCATCTCCAAAGATGGTGAGTTGGAGCTGAACGGACTTCCACTGGTCATGGAGGACCTGGAAAGGGCCCTCCTGGAGGCCAAAGAAACGTACCGCAGCAAGGTCCTGATCATCAAGGCCGATAAAAAAACCTATCATGAGGTGGTTGTCGACGTTATGGATGCGGCCAAGGGGGTGGGCATCGACGAGCTGGCCATAGCCACCGAGGCCGAGGAAGAAGAGAAGTAGGCCATCGTGAGGTAGTAGCTTATGCCGCTGAGAACACGGCGCATAGAGCTGGAGGCTCCAGGGCTGAAACCTCGCCAGGCCCTTTACTGGAGCCTGCTGATCTCCCTGGTTTTCCACGCCGTTCTAATTTTCTACCACGTGGAGCTCCCTGAACGGGAAAAACCGGTGCGCAAACCCATGAGCGTCAAGTTCGTGCAGAGAGCACCCCGCCTGTCCAAGGCCCTGGAGCTGATGAAACGACCAGTGGTGGTGCAGCGTCAGCTGACCAGGAAGATCGCTCGCCCCCAATCGGCCATCCCCCGGACCATGCGCACCGCCGCCATCCACGGCGGAACAGCCCTGGCCTCCCTGGCAAAACCCGGGCAGATGGTGGAGAGAGACCTGGCTCCTCAGCAGTTGGTGCTGGGTCCCGAGATCATCGCCGGAGATGTGGTTAATGTGAAGGAGCCGGAGATAACCAACCTGGGAGAAGATCTCCTGGATGTAAGCGACATGGACACCGGCCGGTATCGGGCGCAGATCATGGTGAATCCCAACGATAAAAGGGATCTCAAGGGTTACTTTCACATGGATCTGGTCAAGTACAAGAGCTCCCGGACCGATTACGGCGGCGATCCGGACTGGAACACCTCGCCCCGGGCTATGGCCAACTTGGCCGACTACTTAGAGACCTACACGGACATCAAGGTGGATATTAAACAGCGATTCACCATGGATTCCGCGGACCTGATCCGCCTCAAGGTGCCCCTTATCTTCATAACCGGTCACTATCAGCTTGAGTATAATGCGGCCGAGGCCAGGAACCTGGGTAAATATCTGCGCGCCGGTGGATTCTTGCTGGTCGATGACTCCTATTTCCTGAAGGGCGGGCCCTTCGATACATCGGCCAGAGCCTTGATCAAGGCCGCTTTAGGCGAGGACGCCATCTTCGAGAAGATCCCCGGCGATCACTGGCTTTACCACTGTTTCTTCGACTTCGACGGGCCGCCGGCCGGGGATGATATAGCCCGTGGTCCCTATCCCGGCCGCGGATCTCAAACCATCTACGAATACCTGGATGGGGTTTTCCTGGATGGCCACATGGTGGTCCTTTTTTCCAATAAAAGCCTTAACAACGCCTGGAACGGAGACTGGCGAATCAACCCGGCCAGCAGGGGCGGCCCGATCAATGACACTCGGCAAATGCAATTTGGCGTGAACATTCTGGTCTTCACTCTAACCCAACCGGGTGGATTTTACCAGCAGGCACAGGTGTATCAGTGAACGTGACATTGAAAAGCGGATACTGGATACTGGATTCTGGATTCTGGATTCTGGATAAAAA
>CBDUWG010000242.1:0-3784 GCA_965370845.1 uncultured bacterium | reverse complement strand
GGTCATCTCTTATGCCGAGACCACTGCAAAACATCTTGTTTATCCTCTTGGTTGCGCTCCTGGCGACGAACGTCACGGCCCAGCAGGCAGTGGACAAGCCGGAGCCTAGTTTTGGGGTGGCGCCGACGAACATCGTCATCGATGCCTATCCGGGCCGAAGGATGGAATCGAGCGTCACCATCGCCTGCCAGAATAATGTCAAGCCGTCCAAATTTAGCGTCACCGTGAAAGACGTCGCGCAGCGAAGAGAGGGGTCCAAGTATCCGATAGAAGCGGGCCAGGGCGCCAGATCGGCTGCCCGCTGGATCGCCGTCCCCTCCGAGGTCACTGTGCCGCCCGATGGTCGCCAGCAAGTCCCCATCACCATCTCCGTTCCGCCCAATGCAACGGGAGCCTATTTCGCCTACGTGATTATTCAAGCGGTCCCTGAGCCGTCCGAGTACTCCATGGTCACGACCATACTGCCCAGCGTTGCCGTCGAAATGGCCATCAAAACACGCTCCCGCTCGGCGCTGCACGTCGATGTTACCGATCTGTCCATTGGCCCTGGCAAGATGGGCGGCCCCGAGGAGTTGGTTCTGCAGGTGGCCAATACCGGAACCTGGGAGGCTGCCGTGGAAGGGGATGTGCTCCTTTACGGTGGGGAGGCCTTTCCTATTCGGGTGCCCATACCGTATGGGCGTGGCGGCAACCCCATAGAGATCTATCCCGGTCTAGAGATCACCATCGCCTGTCCCCTCGATCGGCCGCCTCCGGCGGGAACGTATAAGGCGGTGAGCCGCCTGCTGCTCAATGATCGCTGGCAATCGCGCAGTGAATTTAACCTCAGAGTGCCCGCATCCCTCGGCGGCACCTCCCACAGCGCGAAGCTGTTGCACAAGTCTGAATATGATCTGGATCTCTCCGTTGAGCCGGACATGATCGAGGTCACGGTGCCACCAGGGGCTCATCGCACGGTCCCGGTCCGGATCAAAAACCTGGATGAACGGGAGGCGGAAATTCTTGTGGCCGTATCAGATGTGCAGGTTGAGAAGAGCGGATTGTTTACTTTTCCTTTGAAGTCAGCCAAAGAAGATGATTGGATCAGCGTTTCACCGGAGAGCTTGACGATCGGCACGCGGCGGACCTCCACGATTCGAGCCCAGGTCACGATGCCCAAGGATCGTCCGGATGCGAGTGCCCTGGTCTGTGCTCTGCGCCTGCAGGCATCGGCCCAGAGCAAGGACGAGGAGTGGCGTTCGGGGAATGAGTTCGGGGTCCTGATCGTGGCCGTAGATCCCAAAGCCCCACCAGCAGAGCTCACCATTGGCAAACCAAAACTGCTCCGAGCTTCACCGGAGAAGAACCCCACGACAGCAATTGTTACGGTCAAGAATTTGGGTGGACGTGTGGCGCGAATTACCGGCCAGATACTACTTGAGCGATCAAACGGTCAGATAATTAGAAGCTTAGAGGTGGGCAAGAGGAAGGAGGAGATTATCCTTCCCGGCGCAGAACGGGAATTTCGTCTGGCCATCGGGCCTCTGGATGAGGGCAGCTTTCGGGTACAAGCGACGCTCGCCTTGGTGGGAAGCCCAGGTTCGATGAAGAGCGCTGAGGTCGTATTCAAGAGTGCTACCGCCACACCCGTGGGGCTTCGTTAAAACGAAATGTTCAAGAAGATTTTGTTATATTAAAGTGAGAGTAATTTTGCATTCATAATTTTTCGATGAGAATATCCTCTAGGAGTAATAAACAGAAAAGTGATAAATAGAAAGTGGAAAAAAGAAGTCAAAGAAGACAGTATTAAAAAATGAGAATTTCTGTTCCATAGATATATCGAAAAAATAGGATACTAAACCCCGGAATTAGAACCGGGTGGGGAACTGGGTGTACCGCCAGCCCATGGCGGGGAAGGTCCAGAACAAGAAGCTTTCCATTCCTTGTAGAAAAATCAAGCGGTATTCCATGTTTCACAGCAGACACAAGTTAAAAACACAAAGGGGGGAAATTATGTTTCAAAGAATCTTTGTGATTTTCTCCGTCCTGATTCTGTCAACATCGGCGTTTGCGACAAAGGATGGTCCTTATGAGGGAGACATAGCGGTGAGTCTGACCATCCCGGTCGAGACCAAAATCTGGTATCAGGGCGCTGGCGGTGCGGAAATCGAATTCTCCAACACGGAGGGCACAGACACCTATCGATTGACGGCCGACGGGCTGATCGGGCTCTATCTCCCGACGGATGCCGGCTCGAAGGTCGCCACCGACGCCTGGGCCAGCAGTTACTACGAGTCCAAAGACGGCGCAGAGATCTGGATGTATAGCAACGTGGACCACACCGGCAGCCTCACCACCTCCGGCGACCTGGACGATGGTTTCGGCCACACCCTTACTACCTGGTACACCATCGCAGTCCATGGCTACGAGAAGAGCCTTCATATTCCCGATCCTCACGGCTTCCGCCTGGGCAATGCTCCCGGTGGCTGGGTGGCCGACGGCGTGATCCCGGGCGAGGGCCAGGGTGGCTATGCCGGCGATGGCGACCAGGTCGGCGAGGACATCGCCGGACCTGTTACCCCGATCTTCTTCGGCAATCAGGCCTTTTACCCCAGCCAGGATGCCTTCCAGATGGCCACTGCCTCTGGATCGACGTTCGACTTGGATGCGCCGGTGGGCCCCGGCAGGATGAAATTCAGGGCCAGGTGCTTACGTAATGGTATGAGTGACGCAGCCGGTCCCTACACCACGACCATCACAGCCACGTTCATCGCCACGCCGTAATGCAAGTTGATCTAAAATATTGCGTATAGTAAGGTTTTAGGAGTTCTCATGACGACCGCTTCTGGAAAATTTATTTACTGTTTCTGCCTGATGATACTGTCAGCCTCAGTCGCCATGGCCCAACCGCTGCGGGGCCTCAACCGCGGATTTGGCGTCAGCCCGTCATACTTGTCGGTGGAGGTGCGCCCCGGAGAGCGGACCCAGGCCACCATGACCCTGTCGAATCTGGGCAGTAAAGAAGCCGGGATTTATGCCATCGAGGTCTCAGATCTTGGTCAGAGCGAGTTGGGCGCCGTCACCCCGGTTCCGCATGGCCTGGGAGCGCGGTCCTGCGCGGATTGGATTGAGGTGCCGGCAGAGGTGCAGATCCCTGCGGGGGGGGCCAGGAAAGTCAAGATGCCCATTCGCTGCCCTGCGGGCGCCACGGGGGCCTATTATGCCCGTCTCAATGTGACCCCGGCTCCAACATCCGCAAGCGATAAAGACATGGTCGTTGCGGTCCAGCCGGCGATCGGAGTGACCCTGGAGGTGAAAACACCTCACCCCGCGCCTTCCCACTTGGAGCCACAGGAGCTTTTTTACAAACCCGGTGTTGGTGGAAGGTCGCCCTCCCTTATTCTGAAGGTTAAAAACACCGGCGTGTGGAAAAAACCCTTAGAGGGAGACGTTTTAGTCTACGATCGGCCCGGCCAGTTCCCCGTGCGCGCCTCTATTCCCTATAAAAGCACGGGCAACCCTTACGAAGTGTACCCGGGCCAGACTATCAGTCTGAGTTGCCCTCTGCCCAGACGCCTGCAGATAGGAACGCACAGGGTTTCTGTCAGGTTACCCTTGACAGAGAAAGCGCAGGCGCGCAGAGCGTTTGACCTGGAGGTGCCCGGTCAGATCTCCGGGACGGCGACTGTCGCCGCGCGAGCTGGTGAGAAATCCGAACTGGATATTGATCTTTTTGTCGACCCACCCTTTATAGAGCTTACTATACCCCCCGGTGGTCAGCGCACCTTAGCAATCAGGGTGCGCA
>CBDUWG010000241.1:0-3789 GCA_965370845.1 uncultured bacterium | reverse complement strand
CATCGCTTTCTCGTCAAGAGAGACGAAGTCGTCGGGCTGTTTGCTTCTCTCGGTGGCGATGATCACCCAGCGCCCAATGACCGGGTCCTTTCTCAACTCTGGCATCCCGGCTTACCTCCCATTTCAACTGTTAGATTCTCCCCGGCCTCACCGGCAAACGGTGTCCGGTCAACTCAGCTTTTACCAGAACGGCAAGTATCTCAGCGGATTAACGGCCCGGCCATTCTTGCGCACCTCGAAATGAAGATGCGTCCCCGTGGATTGGCCCGTGTTGCCCACCGAGGCGATCACATGTCCCTTCTTGACGTATTGGTTTTTCCTCACCAAAATTTTACAGCAGTGGCCATAGACGGTCCGAAATCCCATGTCGTGGCTGAGAACCACTACCTTACCAAACCCTCCATTCCAGCCACAGCTGACCACCTTCCCGCTTCTGGCTGCTCTGATGGGCGTGCCGTAGCCGGCAGTGAGGTCGATGCCGGAATGCCACTGCCGACGGCGAAGAATGGGATGAAACCGATAGCCAAACCCGGAGCTGATCCGGCCGAACCTAACCAGAGGCCAGATAAAGGTGCCCCGATCCAGGGGTCTTCCTCCCGGAACGAACACCTCCTGGTCCGGAATCAGCCTGACATTATGGCTCAGATGGTTGGCCCTGGCCACAGTAGCCAGAGGCACTCTGTACCTGTCGGCAATCTCCCCCAGGGATCTCTCCTTCTTCACCGTAACCAGGATGCCCTTATGCGAGAGCACCACAATATGGTCTCCAGGGTGGATATAGCCTCCGTCAAGAGATTCATTGGCCCCGAAGAGGGTGGGCACATCCACTCCGTAACGGCGAGCGATGTCCCATAGATTTTCCCCGGCCTGAACGGTGTGTATGTTTTTGGTCAGAGGAGGCCAGTCCAATTCTCTTAAGGCCCGCCCAGAAGCTTCGATGCGCGGCAAGCATAGATCCAATAGATCGGATCGGTGCCTGGCCGGAGTGGGAATACGTAGCTGCTGGCCAGGTTTCAATTTACGGGCATAGCTAAAACCGTTGGCTCTGACGATCTCCTCCACATGAGTGCCGTAATCGCTGGCCAGGGTCCATAGATCATCGCCGTCCTCCACTATATGGATGCTGGCCTCTCCTTCCCAAAATGTTTCCCTCACCTTGTTGGCCGCGGGGATCCCCACGCTGACCCCCTCACCACCACCAATTGCCTGCCAGGAGAACAAGCCCGCGGATCCATCGCCTTGTGAACTCCCCACCATTACAGCGCTGCCCACGGAAAATAATCCCAGACAAACCATGAGCAAACATAGGGGTAAAGCGCTCTGGATCTGTCCCTCACCATGCCTGCCGGAGGGGGTAAGGGATCGGGATATCAATTTCGCAACAGTTCTGCGGATCGGTTTCATCTTCATGGGGAACAATGTGAACTATCACCTCCTCGACCACCTGGGCGAGGGTCCTGCCCCGCTCCCCTTGCTACACAGTCTGCAGAGAAACGCTCTTCTCTGGCCAGGGCTCGATGGGCTATATCCCCGCGAAAATACGCCCCGGGGAAGGAAATTTTCTCCACCGCCCGATACACTCGACTGACCGCCTCCTGCACATTGGCCCCCATGGCCGTCACTCCCAACACCCGACCACCATCGGTCAATATCTGCGCATCCTGTATTCTGGTTCCGGCGTGAAAGACCATCACATCCTGCGGAAAAGGACCACCGAGCCCCTGGATGGCAAATCCTTGCTGATACTGGCCGGGATATCCGGCCGAAGCCATCACCACGCAAACGGCGGCAGCTGAGGACCAGCGAACCTGTCGCCCTGGCAAAGTCCCGTCGCAAACGGCCAGCAATAGCTCTAAAAAGTCATCTTCCAATAAAGGCAGGATGACCTGTGTTTCCGGATCTCCAAATCGACAGTTGAACTCCACTACCCGGGGACCCGCCTTTGTCATCATCAGACCGGCGTAGAGCACACCTTGAAAAGGATACCCCTCCCTCACCATCCCGCACACGGCCGGTCTTAGAATATGATTTTCGACCTCGGCCATCACGTCCTCGGTGATAACCGGGGCCGGCGCGTAAGCTCCCATTCCCCCGGTGTTAAGCCCTCGATCTGCCTCGTAGATACGCTTGTGGTCCTGTGAGGAAATCATGGTCAGATAATTCTCTCCATCCACCAAGGCCAGAATCGAGGCCTCCTCCCCCTCCATAAACTCCTCCACCACCACCCTCTCTCCGGCACTGCCAAAGGTCCGTTCTTCCATAATCTGTCGAATGGCCGTCTGGGCATCGGCCACGGTTTCGGCCACGACAGAGCCCTTTCCGGCTGCCAGGCCATCGGCCTTTACCACCACGGGTGCACCGTGGCGTTGAACATACCGGCATGCCTCATTTGATGAGCTAAATACGCTATAATCAGCGGTGGGGATCTGCTGACGGATCATGAAGTCCTTGGCGAAAACCTTGCTGGTCTCCAGAAGAGCTGCCTCCCGGCTGGGCCCGAAGATGGTCAATTTCGCCTCCCGGAACTTATCCACTATGCCCTTCTCCAGGGCTAATTCCGGCCCCACCACAGTGAGATCAATCCTCTTCTGCCGGGCAAAGGTCAGAAGGCCATCTACGTCCGCCGCCGGGATGGGCAGACACTGGGCCAGCTCACTGATGCCAGCGTTGCCAGGCGCCGCATAAATCTGGGGAGCCAGAGGGCTCTGGGCAATTTTCCACACTAAAGCGTGTTCTCTCCCACCACCACCGACAACCAGTACCTTCACCGGTCGCACACCTCCTCGGCCGACCCTCCTAAATTGAGAACCAAAAAGCTTATTTTCAAAGTAACGGCATCCATAGAAGAAATGCAACACTTTTCTTGGGCAAAGCCGGCAAATCCTGACCGAGCCCCGACCGGACTTCAGCCATCAGCCGCCACAGGCACCAGGCAGAGGAAACGCAGGGGCTCATTGCCCACGTTTATGAACTGATGCTCCTTTTGACCGGGGACAAAAACAGCCGATCCGGCCAACAATGACATCTTCCCCCAGGATCCACTCACAGATCCCTGACCATCGAGGATAAAAACTTCGTGCTCGTGAGCATGGCGGTGCAGTGGCGTGTGTCCTCCGGGTGCCACCTCAAAAAGGCGCATGGCAAAGGTCGGGGCGTCGTCCTTTTTGCCGATCAGACGTCTGATGGAGACGCCTTTGGCTCCCGGGATCTGTACGGTTGTCTGGGCGATCTTCTCGCTTTCCTTCACTTTGATCATAGTAATTCAACTCCTGGCTGCGGTTTAGATTTTCATAAATGTCCCCCGGGCATCGGCCAGCAGCGTCCCATCGGCCGATTGAGCCTGGGCATACATATCCAGGGTTCGGCGAGTCTCCCTGATCAGTTGAGCCGTGAAGACAAGCTCCTGACCAACCAGCGCCGGCCTCTTGAAGTTCACCTGCATTCTGGCCGTGACGGCTTTCTGGCCCAGCCTGTAGGGGAGCTTGACCATCACCTCGTCCAGTATGGTGACCAGAATACCCCCGTGAACGACCTTGGCATAACCCTGATGCTCCTTGCCAGGCGTGAATTTCGTCTGCAGAGTCCCATCGTCCTTCAGCAAAAATTCCAGCTTCAAACCGATGGGGTTTTGGCGACCGCAGGCAAAGCACATCCCGTCATCGTGAAATTCCATGGTTGCTCCTCCAGTCATCCGGCCATCCAGTCTTCTCCCCAACACAGCAGAATCCTGGCCAGCAGGGCTTCCACCAGCTGACGACGATACCAGGCCGATCCGCGCACGTCGTCGAT
>CBDUWG010000240.1:0-3790 GCA_965370845.1 uncultured bacterium | reverse complement strand
CAGGTGGTCTATGTGCTTCAGCTGGCCAAGGCGCTCACCACCCACGGGATGAAGGTGGATATTTTCACCCGCTGGTTCGACCAGTCCAAGCCCCAGATCGACCCTGTCCCCGGCTGTGCCGATGTCAGGATCGTCCGCATACCGGCCGGGCCGTGGGAATTTATGCCTAAAGAGCAGATCTACGAAGTTCTACCGGAGCTGGCCAGGAATATGACCGGGTTCATCCGCGAGCAGGGTCTCGATTATGACCTCTTCCACGGCCATTACGTGGATGCCGGGATCGTCACACTGGACGTGGCTACGGAATTCGTCAGGCCGGCCTTTTTCACGGCCCACTCCCTGGGAGCATGGAAGCGGGAGCAGATGGGCGGAGATCCGGCGGCCATGGAGAAAAAGTACAACTTCGAACAGCGCATATCGGAGGAGCTGCGCATATTTAAGCAGGTGAAAGCCCAAACGGTGACCACGAAGGTCCAGGAAGAAAAATTAGAGCAATTGTATGGATTCGCAGCGGACAATGTGGTGGTCATTCCCCCGGGGGTGGATGTGCACTCTTTCCATCCTCCCAAAACGGGCCAGGAGAAGGTGAAAACCGACCTGCCGGATAGATACGTTTTTTGCCTGAGCCGCATCGACGCCAATAAGGGACACGATCTGCTGCTGCAAGCTTTCGACATGGTCAGAAAGAAGATGCCGGACGTTCACCTGGTCATCGGCGGGGGATCTCCCCAACCCCAGGGGACCGAGCTGGAGGTGCGCACCGCCATGGAGAGGATCATCGCCGAGAAGGACATGCGCGGCCAGGTGCATATCGTGGGCTATGTGCCGGATGAGCTCATCGTTGTTCACTACCAGCAAGAGGAGCTGTTCGCCCTGCCCTCACTATTCGAGCCGTTCGGCATGACGGCGCTGGAAGCAATGGCCTGCGGCCGGCCGGTTGTGGCCTCCAAATTCGGGGGAATTCGCAATGTGATCACCTCGGGAGAGAACGGTCTGTTGGTGGATCCTCAAAACGCAGAGGAATTCGCCGGGGCCATGATAAAACTTTTAGAGGAACGGGATTTCTCTGACAGGATGGCAGAGGCAGGTCGGCAGACCATTCAGGAGCAGTACAGCTGGGAGGCCATCGCCCAGAGGCACATCGCATTTTATGACAAGTTTATGGCTGTCTGAACAGGGCAGCGATTATGTCTGACATCATATTGAGTGCGCTTCGCTGACAAGCAGATAAAGCAGCAGACAGGCGCCCGGATTGTTAAGCAACATTTTCTCCACGGGAAGAGTTTCATGGTGAATCTTGTTCGAAAACATTGGCCGCTTATTGCAGCGCTAGCAGTGCTCTGGGCGATAATTGCAGTATTGTTCGTTTTGTCCACCCGGCAAAACCAGGGTCATCTCATCTACGCTCTTGATGACCCCTACATCCATATGGCCATGGCGAAAAATTTCGCCGAGCACGGGGTTTGGGGAATAGATAAGGGGGGTTTCTCATCATCCTCATCTTCGCCTCTTTGGACCTTATTGCTATCCTTCATCTATCTGCTGTTCGGGACAAATGAAATCAGCCCCTTTGTGTTAAATGTTATCTTTGCCACAGTGCTCATCGCGCTGGTGCATCTGTTCCTGAGAAGATATGCTCTGCGGCCGTTTTTCATCTTTATCACTCTGCTGGCCATGGCTTATTTTACGCCCTTGCCCAGGCTTGTTTTTTTGGGACAGGAGCATGTGATGCACACTGTGCTCAGTATTCTGTTCATGTGCTTGGCCGGCACGGTTCTTTCGGGTGAAAAAATCGATCGCAAAAAGTATGTATCACTGCTGATATTGGCGCCCCTTGTCGTTATGGTGCGCTATGAAGGGCTGTTTTTGATGCTGGTAGTGAGCGTTTTGTTCGCTCTCAGAAAAAGATTATCTCATTCGTTCTTTCTGGCCGGGATGGGTGTTCTTCCAGCCGTGATATATGGCGCTATATCGATGTCCAAAGGGTGGTTTTTTCTCCCGAATCCAATTTTGATTAAAGGTAAAGTGCCCGATTTGTCTTCTTTTCTATCACCCTTCGGGGGTCTCAGCTTTTTGAGGCATTCTGCTGATTATGCCTATCGACAGATGCTGTTGAATCCGCACATGCTATTTCTCATTCTCCTGGCTTTGATCCTCTTCATCCTGCGATGCCGTCGGCGAGAGGGAACATGTGTGGACGTCAGAATAATGATGGCAATTTTCGTCGGCACGGCTTTTCTGCATATGTCCTTTGGCCGGGTGGATGGTTCCTTCAGATACGAGGCATATCTGGTAGCTCTGGGTTTATTCTCCGTTGTCGTCGCAGCCGGTGAGTATTTGCCGGAGAGATTCTCTCTGCCGGTATCCAGGAGCTCGATACCGAAATATTTAGCGCAAGCCCTGGTCGCTCTTATTATTCTTATGCCCCTGGAGATGAGGGCCAGAAGCTCATTGAGCATCACGCCTCGAGCCACGACAAACATCTACGAACAGCAGTACCAGATGGGTCTGTTTGTTAAAAAGTACTATCAAGGCCAGTGTGTTGCCGCCAATGACATTGGGGCTATTAATTATCTGGCCGACATCAGATGTTTGGATTTGTTCGGATTGGGCAATACAGAGCCGGTGAAGCTGGTAAAAGAGGGCAGGTACGATAGCCGGCAAATATACAACTTGGCCAAACGAGATCAGGCGAAGATCGCCATCGTGTATGATCAGTTCTTTGAAAGATTTGGAGGGCTGCCAACGCAGTGGAACATAGTTGGAAAGTGGAAGATCGTTAACAATATCGCCTGTGCCGAGGATGAGATTTCATTTTATGCCGTTGACCCTTCAGAAGCTGATAACTTAAACAGGAATCTGCGGGCCTTTTCGTCTTATTTACCGGCGAGTGTTGTACAGGTGGTGGCCAAGATTGGAGCAGATTCTGATTGAGATACGATGTTCGCGGACGACTCATCTTGCCTGTGGACCAACCAACCGCCGTGTGCCCGGCGGCGTCATACGAGCTAAACTCACCATGAAACGATGGAAAGGAGGGATGAAGATGAAGAAGCTGATGGTTCTCGCCCTGGCCTTCATTCTGGCTACCAGCTGCCTGAGCTTTATCGCCTGTGGCGGTGGGGAGAAGAAAGAGGAGACCACCACCGAGACCCCGGCCGAAACGTCTGCGCCGGAAGAGGTCACCAGGGAGGAAACGCACGCCGGAGGTCTCAACTGGGGTGATGTTCCCATCTACCCCGGTGCGAAACGCCGTGAGCAAACTGCAGACAATATAGTTGTGGAGGAGACCAAGAAACAATTCAGAAAGGTCGAAGAGCGGTTGTACGTCGTCGCTGATCCGCCGGAGAAAGTGCTCTCTTTCTACCGGAAAGAGATGCCCAAGAAAGGCTGGAAAAAAGGATCGGAAGTGGACTCCGGGGGCGGATCTACCTACTGCGAATGGCTGAAGGATGGCGGGAATAAAGCCGTCGTGATATCGACGACGAAGAGAATAACCGATGGTCAGACTTCTCTTGATATTCTGAAGGTTGAGGGAAGGAAGTAGCTCTGTTGCCACCGGCGGCGGCTGTCTATTCGGCGCGAAGCAACATCTGGCGGATGTCGCAGTGAAAACAAGAATGATCTTGGATACTGGATTCTGGATACTGGATACTGGATGAAAAGATAGAACCGATCCTAGATCCTGGATCCTTGATCCTGGTAAAAGAAAAACCAATCCTGGATCGATGGCACAGGCAGATATTGTAGCGGAACTCATATCCATCAGGCTGCAAGCGTTACTGAGAGG
>CBDUWG010000239.1:0-3817 GCA_965370845.1 uncultured bacterium | reverse complement strand
TGGACTGTCGGATTTTTCCTGCAGAAGATAAGAGCGGATGGGATGCTTCTGCCCGTGAGTCTGGGTGCGATACTGATGTGCGTGGGTTTATCGAAGACCTTACACTTCTCGCTTATTCTGGCCACGGTGATCTCGGGAATGGTCCTGGTGAATGCTTTTCCACGCGTATCTCGGCGTGTTTCTGGGAATTTAGAGAATTTCATCCAACCCCTCTACGTGGGCTTTTTTGTGCTGGCGGGTGCACATCTCGATCTTAAGTTACTTTTCACGCTTGGCGCCCTGGGCGCCGTTTATGTTCTTTGCAGAGCAGGTGGTCTCATAGGTGGAGCCCGAATAGGGGCGGGCATTGGGAAGCAACCTGCTGTTATCAGGAAGTATTTGGGACTGGGGATTCTCTCCCAGGCGGGTGTGGCGGTTGGCCTGGCCTACCTCATTGTAAAAGAATTTTCCCCTTTGGGAATGGCGGGCAAAGAAATAGCCACTCTGGTCATCACGACCATAGCGGCGACGACGATTCTTTTTGAAATTATAGGACCCATATGCACGAAATTAGCTATTACGAGAGCCGGTGAAATCGGGAGGAGATAATGTACCTGCTGATCATCATCTTATACGATGAAGAGCATTTGGACGATATTCTCTCATGTCTCGTCGAGCTGGGATTAGAGGATGCGGTGACAGTCGATTCAGAGCCGTTGAAGAAGATCCTTGCTTACAAGGTGCCTATTTTTGCGGGCCTAAAATTTGACCTCAGAGAGACACCATTTACAAAGCTCATTTTAGCGATATCGGAAAATAAGGATGCCGGGGAGCAATTGCTGGCCTTTCTTAAGGATGTGGGAGTGGATTTCCAGAAGTCGGGGGTGGGAAGGGTCCTCACGGTGAAGTTGGAATCGGCATACGGGGAACCAGAGCTTCTTGGAGACATATAGCTACAAATGGTGCCATTCTGTAAAAGGTGCAATGAGAAATGGGAAATGGAGAGTGAAGAGCGAAAAAACCGTGTTCGTGAGAAAACCAACCATTTCTGTTGTTCTGCAGGGAACGAGCGCCAGTGGTCGTTATGCCGCGAGGAGACAAGGCCTGGATTTTATACGGAGTTGCATGAAGCGATAATTTCCATTGCAGGCGGTGCGCGAGGTGTTCGTTATATCGGGGCACTGGAATCAGCGGTCAGTTAACCTCGTAGATGGTTAAACCTTTTAGGAAAAATTGTCTCGCCGGGGCTCCAGTAGGAAAATGAAGAACATGAAACTATCAATTGCTTTTATCCTGCTACTCCTGACAGCATCTTCTGGCGTTGGGTCCCAGACATTTGATGATTTTCTGGCGCAGTTAGATGCCACTCCATTGGACCAGAGGCCAGCACTGGTGGACAGCTTTATGGATGCCACCGCCGCCTTTCCGCTGGTCGAGCAGGACACCCTGGCTCATTTCATCTACCGGGGAAGCGCACAGAGCATATCGGTGCCGGGAGATGCCAATGCCTGGACGATAGGTGCATCTCCCATGACCCTGGTGGCCGGGACCGACCTCTGGCATCGGACCCAATCGTACGAGATCGATGCTCGACTGGACTATAAATTTGTGCTCAACGGCTCAAATTGGATACTCGATCCATTGAATTCCAATACCGTACTGGGCGGTTTCGGACCGAATTCCGAGCTGCGCATGCCCGTCTATCAGCCCTCATTGGAGATCGATCACTATCACGATATCCCTCACGGGACGCTGCAGGATACATTAATCCACAGCACCAGCCTGGGCAACTCCCGGATCATCCGGGTGTACCTGCCGCCCGAGTATGATACATCCATGGATCGCTATCCGATGATCCTGTTTCACGACGGATTGGAGTACATCAGCCTGGCCAATGCCAATAACGTGTTGGATTACCTGATCCATCATGAACGCATCGTGCCGATCATCGCCGTCTTTGTTCCGCCGGTCAATCGCAATGAGGAATATGCCGGCAGTCTACAGGATGAGTTCACCAGCTTCATAGTCGAGGAGATCATTCCCTGGCTGGATTCCCGTTTCCGCACCCTTGCCGGCCCGGAGAGCCGGGCGGTACTGGGTGCCTCCAACGGTGGCAATATCTCTTTGTGGTTTGGCCTGAACCATCCTGACATTTTCGGGAATGTAGCCGCACAGTCCAGCTATATTCAGAGCTCCATTTACGACAGATTCCAGAACAGCCCGGTTTTGGACGTGAAATTCTATATGGATCTGGGAACCTATGACATTCCCATGCTCATTCCCCTGGTAAGAGATTTTATCCCCATTCTGCAGTCCGGGGGATATACCTATCGGTATCAGGAATATCACGAAGGTCACAGCTGGGGATTCTGGCGGGCACACATCGACGATGCCCTGGAGATGTTCTTCCCCGCCGGGCAGAGCCCGGCAGAGCCGTCCGGGTCGGCGCAGCCATCATGAGCATATCTCCGGCGAGCATGGAACACTCGCTCGAGAAGAGCCTGGATGGCGAGCTGACGCATTTTATGTGGTCGGGTGAGATCCTTAAGGACCAATCGTTTGCCTAATAACTCGCTTAGTCCGATGGCGTCCGACAGAAGGGAGACACATCATGGTCGACTTCACAGAAGCAGACGATCCCAGACTGCCGTTTCCGACGCGACCGCTAAAGGTGCATGGTGGAACTGTTGAGGAATACGTGATTCCCGATGAGAAGAAAGCGGAGGTTCTGAAGGAGCTTTATCTTTCTACACCGGTCCCATCTCTGGACGAAGAGAAATTTGACCTGCATGAAGGAAAGCTTTTTACGGTTCGGGAATTTCGCGTCACCCGGGAGCATGGGATGAATTTTTTAGTCAGCCCCTATTACCCCAACAGTGGCGGATCGGTCATAGATTGGATGCCGCCCGAGTTTGCTGATGATGAGTAGAAACTGTGGGATGACTTGCTGGGAGTCGAGATCAACCTGATCGTTCTGGATCATTTGAAGAGGAACAAACGGGCCGCCGGCAGACACAAGGACCTGGACGATCTGGAGAATCTTCCCTGATCAGCCTCGGAAAAAGGTTACCAGGTGCATAAATTGTCCTGTGAGACAATCAATGTACGATTGGGTTAGTTTTCAAGTACTTCATTTACTTTCCGATGAAAGGAGGCTGGCGCTCATGACGACAATAACCGTGAAGCTTGAAGAGTCCAAGGCGGTTTTGCTTCGAGAGAAAGCTGAAAAATATGGTCTTTCACCAGATCAGTTTGTGACAGCATCCATCGAAGATCTGCTCGCACAGCCCGAGCCCGAGTTCGAAGAAACTCTTCGGAAGGTATTGGCCAAAAACAAAGACCTGTACGAGCGGTTAGCTTAATGCGCTATCTTTCCCTTGTAGAGATCCTCGAGCTGCATGAAGCAATAATTGCCGGCACAGGTGGCGCACGAGGTGTTCGAGACATCGGAGCACTTGAATCCGCGGTAAATCAGCCTCGTGTTACTTTCGACCGGGCCGATCTCTATCCCGAGATAGTTTCTAAGACCGCCGCTCTTGGTTTCTCTCTTGTCCTGAACCATCCTTTTCTTGATGGGAACAAAAGAGTTGGCCACGCAGCCATGGAAGCTTTTTTGATCCTAAACGGCTTTGAGATTGACGCAGATGTTGATGAGCAGGAACGTGTCATTCTTGATCTTGCCGCTGGCAAGATAACACGCCAGAAGTTAACATCCTGGCTAAATGATCACATTACAAAACGATCAAGTTGACAGGTAAGTGTTGTCCTACAAAAGTTCTAACCTCTGCGGAAAATGAGGCTCAAAAAGTGTAAATTTCAAATTGTAAATTTATCCCTC
>CBDUWG010000238.1:0-3819 GCA_965370845.1 uncultured bacterium | reverse complement strand
TAAGCTCTCACAGTTGTAATCCAGGTTCCCCCTCTCGATCTCCTCCGTACCGTGATGCAATTTTACAATGGCTCTGGTCAGTGTCCTGGATAGCACTACGGAAAGCACGGCACCGCCAATTAAAAGGGCGGCAAAGATCGAGAGCATCATGTGAGTGAGCCTGGCAACGGGGGCGAACGCTTCTTTTGCACTTGTCTCAGCCAAAACACGCCACTTCATCTCTGGTATGTACGCATGAACTCCGAGAACATCGCTGCCCAGATAATTCCGGCATAAAATGACCTCTGATTTGTGCTCCTGTGTGCCAAAAAGCTGGCCATCTCCAATACAACTCCTTGCGTTCTCCGTGTCCACCTTTCGTTTAAGAAACGCATCATTTACAAACCGGGAGGGCGTGATCATATAGCCGTCTCTGTTGACCAGGTAGATCTCTCCGGTCTCTCCCAAACCGGTTCGATCCACGGTGATTTCATTTAATCTTTCCGTCGAAATCCTGATCACAACCACTCCCACAAACTTCCTATTACCTTCATCAAAAACCGGTGCTGAAAAAGCAAGGGTGTGTCTTCCTTTATGTGCAGAAACATAGGCATCTTTTATGAAAACGTTTTGTTTCCCGCCCAAAAAATACAGGTCATCGCTTTTATCTTTTCCAATGTCCTCTTCATCGCTCGAAGTAACGATGATCCCGTCGCTATCTAAAACAAAAATATCATAGGTATATTCTCCGATCCTGCTAGTTCGCTCTAATCTTCGAAAGACGTCATCGCGCTTTTGAAAATAATCCTGGTCTTTCATATCTGCTATCAGGACGCGTTCAATGACAATGCTTTCTGATAATTGCTTGACGGCCTCTTTTTGTGCTTCCAAAAACGTTTCAATATTTTGCGCTCTCGATCGGGCAGCGTTCTCTAAACGATTGCCGATCTCCTTTTCGATCATATTTTTTGAAATATTTCTGCTCACTATGGTTGTACCCGCACCAGTAACCGAAACAACTGCTACAAGGGCGACAAGAACCTTTGTCTGGATTTTCATTGGGTCACCTCCGCCATGCTCTGTTCAGGTATCTTATAACGGGGGTCCTTTCCCAACTTTTCAAGAAGGGCGTTAATCTCCCTTTTCAATTCGATCATCTTCAGCTCTCTGTCCACTGCCAGCGCGTTAAACCTTTCCAGCTCCTCTTGTTTCTTAATGGACTTCTCCTCCGCCTGCTTGCGTTCGGTGATGTCTGTGAAGAAACCCACATTGTATTCTCTTCCATCTATTAAGACCTTGGTCGTGCTGACATCTGCATATATCGTCATCCCGTCTTTTCGCAAACACGGAATAGCCGGGGCTAACTTTTTTTCTCCTCGTGCCTGAGCCTCGAACTCGGAAATCACGTGCTGCAGAGCTTCTTTAGGATGAATGTCAACGACACTCATTCGTTTCAACTCTTCTTCGGTGTAACCCAGCATTCTACAAATTGCCGGATTGACATAGGTGAATTCCTTTGTCTCAATATCTGCAACAAGTATCCCCTCAGCAGAGCCTTCAAACAGCATTCTGTATCTCTCTTCAGACTCTCTTAGCATCTCCTCCGCCCGCCCACGCTCCTTCTCTACCTGCTCCAGCTCCACCACACGCCGGCGCAGATACTTCAGCTCCTCTCCAAGCTGAGAATTTTTCCCCTTTATTTTCATCCCGCACATCCCTCTGCTCGTAAAGCATATTTGTCCAAATACTGTTCGCTCATTTCAGCTTATACCCATTCTTCTTAAACAGCTTCACGCAGGCATCGATAACTACCGGCGACAGCGATCATTCTCGCCCCCGGAGGCATATCCACCTCCGATAAACATATACGGATACCCGGAGCCGTCTTGCCTTTGGTGATGTTGAAGCACGATTTGGGATATGAGCTTTCTCGCAGAACAGCAATTTTATCTTTCGCTAAGAGAAGCTGTCCATTATCCACAAATAAATTTCAGCATCACACAGTTGCTGGAGCAGAAAGCAGTCCAGAAATTGAGAGGTTTTATCTGATTTTTATGTAGGTATTTGGCTCTTAATTTATCGTGGTTTGTCCTACAATGGGGCGCATGGGGGGTAAAAACAAGAAAAACGGGGAAATAATAGAGTAAGAAGGAAGCAAAAGAGGGAAGCTGCGTTATTCGACCAATTCGTGCTTTATGGCATAATAGGTCAGTTCTGCGTTGTTCTTCATCTTCATCTTTTCCAAGATCCGGAAGCGATAGGTGCTAATGGTTTTGACACTCAAGCATAGCTCCTCGCCGACATCCTTGACCCTTTTGCCGGAGGCGATCATGCACAGCACCTGGTATTCGCGATCGGAAAGACTTTCGTGCAGTGATTTGTAAGCACCAGCCTCCAGATCGAAGGCCAATCTTTCAGCCAGGGCCCCAGAGATATATTTCCCGCCTCGCGAGACCTTTCGTACTGCTTCTATCAGCTCGTCGGGAGCGCTCTCTTTGGTCAAATACCCCGACGCGCCCGCTCTCAGAGCCCGGACAGCATATTGTCCTTCAGGATGTATGCTCAATATCAGCACGGGAAGCTTGGGTCTCACACCCTTTAGTTGCTTCAAGACCTCCAGGCCGCTGGCACCGGGCATGGAGATGTCCAGCACCACCACATCGTACTCATTCGCCCAGACCTTCTCGAAGGCCTCCCGGCCATTGCAGGCCTCGTCAGCAACGTCAATATTGGGTGTCTCTGCCAGGATCTGCTTCAGGCCTTCACGCACGATGGCGTGATCATCGACGATGAGGATCTTGATCATTGAATCCCTCCTGTGTGACGAATTGGAATAGTCACCAGCACAGTGGTTCCCTTGCCGCGAACACTGCGGATTTCAACTTTGCCTCCCAAGAATTGGGCTCGCTCGCGCATTCCTATGATCCCATACGAGTTAGGATCAGAGGGCTTCCTTTTTGCAATTCCTTTGCCATTGTCTTGAACTTTCAACTCTATTACACCATTTTTTTTCTTTAAAAGCACCTTGACCTTCGACGCCTGCGCATGACGGGCGATATTGGTAAGCGTCTCCTGGAAGATACGGAACATGGCCGTGGAGCGTTCTTTATCCAAGACGATATCCTCGGGATCAATGGAAATAGTGCATTTGATCCCCGTGTGGCTCTGAAATTCCTCAGCCTGCCACTCGATGGCCGCAGCCAGACCCAGATCATCCAGCAATCCCGGCCTCAATTCCGTAGAGATCCTCTTCACCGTCTGGATCGTCGCATCAACGAGCGTTATCATCGATTTTGTCTTCTCTAACAAGGTTTCTTGTTCAGCGGATAATTTCTTGCTCAACCAGGACAGATCCATCTTCAATGCTGTCAATACCTGGCCCAGCTCGTCGTGAATTTCGCGGGCAACGAGAGTTCTCTCCTCTTCTCTCACAGACTCTGCATGGGCGGTGAGTTTGCGCAACTGCTCCCGCGATTCCCTCAGTTCATCTTCCGCACGCTTGCGCTCGGTGATGTCCATACCTGAACCGAGGATGCCGATGATAGCTCCCGTTTCATCTCTCAGCACGGTAGTGTGCCAGGCGATAATCTTCTCATCGCCTCCCTTGGTCAGGACCGGGTTTTCAAAATATTCCACCGGCTCAATTTCACCCGCCATCAGCTTTGTAAAAGCCGTTATGAACCTGTCTTTGATACGTTCCGGCAGAAAAGTATCAACCCAGTTTTTGCCGACGATCTCCTCCGCCGGGCACTCAAGAATCTGACAACCCTTCTTATTTATACTGTCAACTATTCGATCAGCATCGACCACCACGAACATGACTTCAGCAACATCAAGATA
>CBDUWG010000237.1:0-3839 GCA_965370845.1 uncultured bacterium | reverse complement strand
CTTTGGGGTCCTCGATCTTATACTGAACGATCCAATCAACGACGGCAACGTTCAGATCGCCGGTCAGCATCAGGGACTCATCCAAATAGCCGGTTTTTTTGTACTGCGTCCGCACCCCGGGTTTGAGCGTCCTGAAGCCGAACTCCTGGGTGAAATTTCTTCTCACCTTGGGCTTGTTCAGCGTCTCGATCCCCAGGGGCAATTTCATATGCAGTCCCGGCTCGGTTGTGCGCACATACCGGCCCAAGCGCCGGATGACGCCCACCTCATCGGCCCCTACCTTGTAGAAGATGGTAAACAGCAGGATCAAACCCACCACCAGGACGGCAATGAGCCCCATGGTCCTTTTGCTGATGGCCGGCATCCTGAATTCCTCTCCCCCGAGCACCACCCTCTTTCCTTCGTCCAGATTCATAATCATCCCCTCCTTCGCTTAAAGGTTTCCCCTTCAAGACAGACATACCCACACTGCTCTTGCATAATACGGGGAGAAAAGGAAAAGTCAAGGGAAAACGTAAATCAGCTCTGTATTCTGCAAGGTTATTTTTCAGATAGTTTACGCTCTTTACAACGACATATGTCATT
Source organism: uncultured bacterium (assembly GCA_965370845.1). Taxonomy (GTDB): domain Bacteria; phylum SM23-81; class SM23-81; order SM23-81; family SM23-81; genus DAOVRJ01. Next base: position 3,254 of record CBDUWG010000237.1, on the reverse strand, counting down.
ATAGAATATAAGGGCACGGCGTGCCGTGCCAGCCGTGCCACTACAAAAGCTTATAAAATAACGTTTATCGGCATCGGGAAATACCTCCTCCGCCCTCATGTACTCGGTGTAGGAGCGGTTTCCTGACTGTGATATCGCATGGAACAGGGTACGACCGTCCATTCACAATTTCCATCCCAATAGTCTCTGTCATCCTGAGCGGCAGCGAAGGATCTCATTTGTGCATCAACCGATCAGATAGCAGTCAAAATGAGATTCTTCGGTCGCCTTCACCATGCTCAGGCTTCCTCCAGAATGACAGAAAAAACAAAAGGCCCTCCCAATCTCCGAGAGGGCCTTTCCGGTCTTATGGCAAGTCGCTCTCACTTCAGCAGCACCATCTTGACGGTCTTGCCAAAATCCCCCGCCTGCAGCCGGCAGAAGTACACGCCGCTGGCCAACTCGCGGCCCCCCTCGTCCCGCCCATCCCAGCGCAGCTCATAGGAGCCGGCCTGCCGGTGACCATGGCACAGCTCGCGGATCATCTGCCCGGTCACATTGTATATTCGCAGGCTGAGCATGCCGGACCGGGGAAGAGCGAACTGAATGCTGGTCTGCGGGTTAAAAGGATTGGGATAGTTCTGGGAGAGCTCATACTTCCGCGGAACGGCGGTTTGAGCCTGGGCCGGCTCTGCCGAGGTATTGGGACCGAAGCCAAATATGTTCCCCTCACAGGGCACCTTATCCCCGGCGGTGGTGACCTTCCAGATGTCGCCCGGCTCAGGTGGTACCGTCATGCCATAGCCCTGGTCGAACACGAACAGCCCGCCACAGATGGTCATCCACCAGTCCACTCCCGGTCTGTAGAACGGAGAGAAATCTGTCGATCCGGACAGGAACGCCCAGTTGTCACCCTGGGCGGAGTCGTAAGGAACGGCCACGTTGTTGTCCACATCCCAGACCTGCAGGGTAAGGCTATCGGGGCCAGCACCCTGCCATCTCAACTCGAAGTCGCTGCCCCGGAAACACCACTTGCGAATGGAGGGCACGATGGATAGCTGGGCATCGCAGCCGCTGTTGTTGACCGTCTTCTTAAAGTTGACGTAGTTGAAGCTCGACTTATCCACGCAGGCGTCCATCTTCAGGGAAAAGCCGTCCACGATGGGCGACCAGGTGGTGTACAGCTGGCCATCCAGCGGTACATCGATTGGTTGATCCTCCAGGAGCGTGCTGTCTGCGGTAACATCGTAGAGATCGTATGTGTAAAGAGGCAGCTCGCTGGTTATCTGCTGAATACACTTGAACCTCACCTGGTAGTCATGTCCGTTGAGATCCCCGGCGATGTGCTCAAAAGGGATGACGGTCACGGTGTTACAGCCCCCCTGAACGCGAGTGACATAATCCACCACGTTGTGGTCGTTATAGACGGCCAGGTGTTCGTCCGATATGTCCTGATTGGTGGTCTCGGCGTCCGCGGCGGTCAGCTTCAACAGATAGCTTCCGTTGATCACCGGATAGGTGTCCCAGGCATAGCTGCTGTCATTCTCCAACCCCGTGGCGATCTCGGTCCAGGTGGTCTCATCCTGGCTGTAGAACATGTCAACGGACAGAGCATCCCCGTCGGGATCGGCCGCCTCCCAGGTTACCTCCACCAGACCGCTGAGCGTTCCCATATTTGGATACAGCAACAGGATGTCCGGAACCCCATTGCCGGGATTGTTTATAGTGAACACGTTGTCGGATTTGTCCTCGCCGATGAGGATGCCATCGTTGGCCACCAGCCTGATCAGACAATTGGCCCCATCCGGGATCGTCACGGTATCCCACTGGTAGCTGCCGTCGTTTTCCTCGTCCGCTGCGATCTCCAGCCAGGTCTTGCCCCTTTCCCGGCTGCAGTAAATGTTAAGGGTCAGGGGATTGCCGGTGGCCGACAGGGCATTCCAGCTTATCTGGACGGTTCCGGCCAGCTCCTCCCCGCCGTTGGGGGAAAGAATAGTCACCTGGTGGGTCTCAAACCCCTGGTCGTAGAGGTTCTGGGCCAGGTCGCTGTTGGCCTGCAGGTCCTGCAGATCTTCCCCGGCCAGGACGGCCACAACGATCCGCGCCGTGTCGCCGGCGGCCAGATCAAAGGGGCCGGTGCACTGGATGAACCGGTAATCCGAGGGATCTCCGGCTTCATCGAAGGGGCTATACTCCCCGGTCAGGTAGTTGTACCCGGCCAGGACCATGTACGCCTGGGCGTCCGTTCCCGGGTCCGGGGGGACGCTCTCCCGGGTGAACAGCTTGAAGGCCGTAAGCCCTAACTGCTCTTCGGTGCTGTCCAAGGGACTTTCCAGAAAATCGTAGCCAATATAACCGGCCAGGTCATCGCCCGGAGGCCTGGCGGTGAAGGCATAGCCCAGGTTCCTGTCGGTATCGAAATCAACGGTGTCGTTGTCGAAATTGCCGATATCGGCATCGCAGGCCACCCCCAGATACATCTGGCTCAGATCCAGGCCGGATATGTTCTCCACCTGGTAGACCAAGAAGATGAAGTCTTTGTACACTTCATAGTCCCATGAGTAGCCGGTCTGGGTGATCTTCACCCCTATGGGCGCGGTGTTGCCGGCGGCATGCCTGCTGGAGTCGCAGTCGTTGAACTGACACCAGCTATCCTGGGAGGAGACCACGATGGTATCGCCCGCAACAACCACCGGCCATTGAGCGAAATCCTCGGCCACATCCGACCAGTAGATCCTCTCGTCGGGATCGGTATACCCCTCCTCGTTGGGCAGGTCCCCGGGGACGAACTCGCTGGAGCCATTGAAGGGGTTATAGCCGACGCTGACCAGGGTGTCTCCCGTTGACGAGATGCAGCCGACCCAGATCCCGGCCCCGAAGATGTACGTATCCCCTGACTCGGCCGGCCACTCGCAGGCATTTTCGTATCCGTGCGTGCCATAATTAGTGATCTTGAGTTTCAGCAGTCCGGCGGTGTGCCAGCCCGTTTTCCACACTTTTCCCTCGTGGTCGTGGCCGGTCGTCATATCCCTGGCAAAACCGGGCTGGGCCAGGAGCAGGAACAGGCCCACCCAGAAGATATATTTTCTATTCATTTTTTCTCTCCTTTCGGCTGGTATGTGCTGTTGTTTCACTTTTTTCGGTCGTCTGCTATGATGACCCGACACCACCTAAAAAGAACCGATCCTAGATCCTCGATCCTGGTGAAATGCGAGAGGAACGGGGTTCGGGAAACTGCCGACTGCCACTCTGTTTTCCTGCCCACTGCCTACTGC
>CBDUWG010000236.1:0-3882 GCA_965370845.1 uncultured bacterium | reverse complement strand
CCTGGGGAAGTGGAGATGGGTGGAAGGGGAATCCTTGAATCCTATCTTTTCACCCTTTCACCCCTCCTATCGTTAGCCCTTTGATAAAATGTCTCTGGAACGATAGAAAGATGATAATCATGGGCACGGCGGCGAAGGCAGCGCCGGCCATGAGGATGCCGTAATCGGTGGCGAACTGCTCCTGCAGGGTGGCCAGGCCCACCTGCATGGTGAACTTGCTGGGGGTATTCAGCATGATCAGGGGCCACAAAAAATTGTTCCAGTTGGCCACGAAGACGAAGATCCCCAACACGGCCAGAACCGGCCGGCACAGGGGCAGAATGATCCGCCAGAAAACGCCGAACTCGCTGCAGCCGTCGATGCGGGCGGCGTCTTCTAACTCCGAGGGCAGGGTCTGGATGTACTGCTTCATCAGGAAGATGCTGAAGACGCTGACCACCTGGGGCAGGATCAGGGCGGCGTGAGTATCCAGAAGGCCGAAGTTGGTCATCATGATGAAGACGGGCACCAGGGTCACCTGACCGGGGATCATCATGGTGCTGATAATCATCCAGAAGATGGCCTTGCGGCCGGGAAAGATCTTTTTGGCCAGGGTGTAACCGGCCAGGGAGCTGAAGAAGAGATTGAACATGGTAACGAAACAGGCGATGTAAAAGCTATTGAAAAACCAGCGGAAGATCTGCCCTCGTTCAAACAGGTTAACGAAGTTCACCAGGGACAGCAGAGACAGGTTTATCTTGGGCGGCATCCTGACGATGAAATCCTGCGGTGTGAAGGCGGTGATGAACAGCCAGGTGAGGGGTATGAAGGAAAGTATTGCCCAGAAGATAAGCACCACATAGGCGACGCTGGCGGCGATCTTCTCCGTCGCAGGTGTTCTTTGGAAGGCCTCGATGGGCAAGGGGATCTCCTAGTAGTCAGGATTTTCTCTATCCAATTCCCATTTTAAGGGGTTGTTCATGATGTATTCGCGTCTTCGGGCCAATTCGTTTTCGTTTCTGATGACGCGATCAATAAAACTTCTCTGCCAAAGACGTGAACCGAGTGTATTTCGATGTTCATTGATACGTCGACTTGAAAAGGTCTTAAAGGCGCGAATAACTTCAGGCAACCCATGTATTTTCGTCAATTTTGATCTTCTCGTAGGGGCGGGTTTGAAACCCGCCCCCACAGCGATAATCTAACAGCTAATACTCCACATCCGTACTCAAATATTTAAACTGTATTATCGCAAACCCGGCCACGATGGCGAACAGCACAAGGGCCTGGGAAGCGGCCACTCCAAATTCCAGGTCTCGAAAGGCCCGGTTATATATGGAGAGGACCAGAACGTTCGTTGCGTAACCCGGCCCTCCATTGGTCATGATGAATATCTTGGCGAAGATCTGAAAACCTACGATGGTGCTCACCACGCACAAATACAGCGTCACCGGCTTGAGCAGGGGAAGGGTGATGTGCCACCACCGCTGGATGGCGCTGGCGCCGTCGATCTTGGCGCTCTCGTGCAGCACCTTGGGCACCCGGCCCATGGCCGCCAAGTAGAGGATCACCCCACCCCCCGGTGCGGCCAGCATGCCACTGAGCATGATGCTGGGCAGCGCGGTGTCGGGGCTGCTCAGCCAGGGGAAAGGGCCCAGCCCCACCTGGGCGAACAGATAGTTGAACAAACCCCATGTGGGGTCGAAAATCCACTTCCACACCATGGCCAGGACCACGGCGGAAGCCACCCCGGGCAGGTAGTAGGCTGCCCGGAAGAAGGTCTGCGCCTTCATGCTCAACGGGTAGATCAGGCTGGCCAGGAACAAGGCCACCAGAATGCCCCAGGGCACCATGATCACGGTGTAGATGAAGGTGTTGCGCATGGAGATCCAGAAGACCCTGTCCGTGAAGGTGGTCTTGAAGTTATCCAGGAAGACCCAGGGGCTGCCCATGATACCGGCCAGGGGATCGAAGTGCTTGAAGGCGATGACCACCGCCAGGATAACGGGAATGGCGATGAAGATGGAGAAAACGGCGAAATCGGGGATCAGAAAGGTGTAGGCCCAGATATGCTTGCGCACGGCGCTCAAAAAACGGCGGCGGAGCTGGGGCATGAAGACGGCGATGGCCATCAGGGCGGCGATAATGACGCCCAGGACATAGGCCCACAATCTCCTGTTGGCCGTGCCCAGATCTCTGCTCTGCGACCCGGTCAGAAGCTTCTCCACCTCCTGGCCGGCTGTGGCCATGGCCTCCTCGACCGTCTTGCGGTCCAGCATGGTTAGTTGCAGCTGCCGGGCGATGCGCTCGTCGATCTTCTGCCAGAGGGGGTGAAAGGGCCGGATGACCATGTCGGGCAGGGCCTGCTGCACCACCCGCATGTACTGGCCCCGCTCGGGATCGTCGGCGTACAGGTCGCCGGTGGAGCGCCGTGAGGGAAAAGTGCCCATGTAGCGGCAGTACTGCTGGTTCTGACCATTGGTCAAAAACCGGGCCAGCTCCATGCACAGGCGCCGCTTCTGGGGATCCTCCTGCCGGAAGACCACCCAGTTGCCGACGCCCGGCGAGGCGGTCAGCAGTTGTCCCGATGAACCGATGGGGAAGCAGGCCACAGCGAAGTTCATCAACGGTCGAACCATGTCCGCCTTGCCCTGGGCCAGGTACTTGGCGTTGTTCTCCGCCCGGGTCTTGTTGGTCTTGACCAGGTTGCTGATAGACCAGGTGCCCTGGCAGGTGACGGCCGTCCGGCCCGGAGGAGAGCTGAACAGGGTCCAGGTGTTATCCTGGGTAAGACCACCCGTATTGGGAAGGGCCACGTGATATTTGTGCTCCAGGTCGATGAGCTTCTGTATACCCTGCAGAGCCTGGGGGCTGTCGAAGGTGAAGCTCGTGCCGTCGGAGCTCAGCGGCCGTCCCCCCTCCCCGTAGATGATGGCCCAGGCCTCGTTGTTGCCCGGCATGACATTGAAACCCACCCCGTACACGTCGATCTTGCCGTCGCCGTCGCGATCGAAGGTCAGCCGCTGCATCTTCTCCACGAACTCATCCCAGGTCCAGATGCCGTTAGCAGGAAGCTCTACACCTCTCTCGGCGAAGATGTCCTTGTTAAGCACCATGGTGTAGACGGTGGCGTACCAGGGCCATGCCCAGATATGCCCCTTGTAGGTGAAGGCTTCCAGGATCCCGGGGTAATAATCCTCCCGGTCCTGGGGGGTCAGGTAGGTATCGATGGGCTCCAAAAGTCCCCTCTCCACATAGGCGAATTTCATGGCGCTGCCGGCCACATCGGGCGGGGTGTTGCCCATTACGGAGATGTCCAGCTTCTGTTCGCCCTTGGTCCAGGAAAGCCTGGTGAAACGGATCTCCACCTGCGGGTGCATCCGCTGGAATTCCTCTAAAAGCTGGTTCTCCCAATGATCCTTAGCATAAGTGGCCACTCCGTGGGGACCAGGACGGGGGAAATCCCATACCTCGATGACCATCTTTCCAGTATCCTGCTTCCGGCAGGCGGGGAAAAGGATCAGAAAGCATAAAAAAAGCAGCACCAGAAACCGCAGACCAGACGATCTGCTTCTGTTCACCGGCATCAAGTTTTCTCCTGGAGGAAAAGACCCATCCTGGATGCTGGATACTGGATTCTAGATACTAGATGAAAAACAGGATGTTAGATCCTGGTAAGTGAAATGCTCGATTCAGAGTATATGCCAGGTTGACTCTGCATTTTCCGAGGTTTAGTTCTTATCCAGCATCCAGTATCCAGTATCCAGAATCTAGAAAATTCTGAGAAGACCAGATTATCAAGATGTTTTTAACACATTTCCAGGCAAATGTCAAGCCTTTTTTAGATATTCTGTGCCCTTCGGGAAGAAATTTGCTTGACAGACGGCTCGCCATTGATTAAGC
>CBDUWG010000235.1:0-3891 GCA_965370845.1 uncultured bacterium | reverse complement strand
CGCCCCCACAGTGAAAATGAAAATCGAAACTCGGTTATCGTTTGTCGGCTTCGATGTACGTTACGTGGATCGGGTTGTCGGCAATCGCGAAAAGAAAAAAACATAGCCGTGTTCTTGAGGATTACGGTTCCCGGATCCCGAATAACGAGTTTCGAGTTTCAGTATCTATATCCGCCATCCTCTTCACCAGCACCATACGTTTCACCACGAGAAGAGGGGGTAGCGGAAGACAGCGAGGCTGGCGGCCGGCCGAACGGGAGAGTGAGGACGGTATGGCCATAGGCCATAGCCAGCCGGTGGCGTAGCCACGCTGGCTGCAGCGAGGGGGACCCCTCCCCCCACAACCCCACCAGTGGCAGTTGGCAGTGAGCAGTAGGCAGTCCCCATTTCCTACCCCACTTCAAAAAGATTCATTTCAAATTGCAAAGTGCAAATTTTAAATTGAAAAATGACCCCCACCCCTTGAACCCTAGAATCCTGGGTTCCTTGAACGCTCTCTTTTCAATTGACACCAGCGCTATATTTCTCTATTTTAGCATCTCTGCATATCCTAATTTGAAAAAGGAGTTGCCCATGAAGATCTTACTCAAACTGAGTCTGATACTGGTCATGTTGGCCTTTCTGGGAACGACGACTTCAGCTGACCAGGTGATCACCGGTGCCGTCACCTTCGACCCCGCTGAACTAACCTGGGAAAGTCAGGGCGGTTTCGACATGCCCAGGCTGTCCGACTGCGACATCATCAGGCAGGTGGGAGCGCCCCAGCTACCGGTTCGTGCCGTGCAGATGGTTATTCCCCCAAATACCATCGTGGAACGCGTGGAGGTGGTGGAGACTTCCAGCCGGCTGTTGCCGGATCGGCGTATGATCTGTCCTGCCCAGCCGCCGCAGATCCTGTCTCTGACCCACAACAAGCCGGGAGCTATCACCTTCGTGGAGCCGCAGCCGGGAATATACGGCGGGGATAAGCCTTTTCCCGCTCAGGTCGTGGAGCTCACCGGCGCCGGCAGGATGGCAGAAATCAACCTGGTCAATTTAGTTGTCTACCCCTTGCAGTATCTGCCCCAGGAGGGCAGGATTCGTTTTTATGAGCGCATCGAGTTCACCCTGCACCTGGCGCCCGGAGAGGAAAGATCCGCCCGGCGTCGCTTAAAAACTCGGGGGATCGAGCATCCCCTGCGCCAGGCCGCCGGTCATCTGGTCCTTAACGGAGAGGATCTGGTGCGCTTGTATCCGGCTCCTCCAGCCGGCCAGGGCGCTGGTTATGGGGAGGAACTGGCCGAGTACGTCATCATCACCGATCTGGCCCTTGAGGAGGTCTTTCAGGAGTTGGCCGATTGGAAGACCCGGAAAGGCGTGCCCGCCCGGGTGGTGACCACCTACTGGATCGACTCCCAGTACGAGGGGGTTGACCGGCGGGAGCGGATGCGCAACTGTATCGCCGATGCCTATCAGAACTGGGGCACGATCTACGTGTTGCTGGCCGGGGACACCCAGTTGATCCCCCACCGGCTGGCCTACGCCATGGACTCCGAGACCGCCTACAACGATATTCCCTGTGACCTCTACTACGCCGACCTGGATGGTGATTGGAATGCCGACGGCGACGAGACCTTCGGCGAGGTGGAGGACCAGGTGGACCTCTATCCGGAGGTGATCATCGGCCGGGCGCCGGTGAGCACCGTGGCGCAGGCGGAGAGCTTCGTCGGTAAGGTCCTGACCTACGAGAAGCCCACCCTGCTGGATTACCAGCAGCAGGCCCTGTTCGCGGCAGATATTCTGTGGTACGATCCATATACCGACGCCAGCGAGAGCAAGGAGCTCATCGACGAGCGGTATCTGCCGCCCCGCTTCGACCCGGTGACCAAGCTCTACATGAGCCTGGGCAACGAGGACCTCTACAGCGTTATCAACGCCATGAACCAGGGGATGAACATCATCAATCACGATGGCCACGCCTGGTACACGGGCATGGGTGTGGGGACCGGTTTCCTGACCAGCTCTGACATGGACAATCTGCATAACGGAGAGCGCCTCGGTCTGTTTTACTCCATCGGCTGCTGGCCGGCGGCCTTCGATTACGATTGCGTCGCCGAGCATTTTCTGAACAACGCCAGCGGGGGAGGAGTGGCCTTTATCGGCAACTCCCGCTATGGCTGGGGTTCCCCCGGCAACCCCTGCTTCGGCTATTCCGACCGCTTCGACCAGCAGTTCTTCAAGGTCGTTTTCCAGGAGGGGATCACCCGGTTGGGAGAAGCTCTGGCCACCAGTAAAGCTTTTTACGTTCCCAGATCGCATCAGGAGAACGTCTACCGCTGGCACCAGTACCAGCTGACCCTCCTGGGCGATCCGGAGATGCCCCTGTGGACCAGAACCCCGCAGACCCTGACGGTGGAGTATCCCCGGCAGGTTCCGCCCGACACCAGCCTGGTGGTCGTGTTCGTCTCACAGGATAGCTATCCCCTGGAGGGTGCCCTGGTATGTCTGATGGGAGATGTCGGGGTCTATCAACGGTCCCTCACAGACATCTACGGAAAGGCCGGCTTCACCATACATGCGGATTCGTCGGAAACCCTCACCCTGACGGTGACCGCGCCAGATTTTCTGCCCTGCGAGGGCCAGATTATAGTCTTCTCCGATGGCCCGCACCTGGTCGTTCAAGATGTGCAGGTCCAGGAGATGTCCGGCAACGGTGATGGTGTGGTCAGCCCGGGGGAGCGCATCGGCCTGGACATCAGCCTGAGAAACTGGGGGAATGAAACGGCCGGCGGAGTGACAGCCGCCATCGACTGGCAGGATGAGTATTTAGCCGTGGAGGACTCGGCCATCGTCTTCGGCGACATCGCCCCCGGCGAGATCGTTTCCTCGGGCGTTGTGTGTTACTTCACTGTGCGTGAGGACTGCCCCGACGGCCATCCCCTGCGGTTTTTCCTGAACATCCAGGATCAGAGCGGCCACGACTGGAACGACGAGATCGGCGTTCTGGTGGTCAGGCCGGTTCTGTCCTTTCAATCGTTTGTACTGGACGACAGCCAACTCGGCAACGGAGACGGTGTGCCCCAGGCGGGGGAGGAGCTGGACCTGACCATAACTCTGGTAAACGATGGCGGTGAGCGGGCCAGGGGGTTGGCGGTTGGACTGCAGACGGAGGATGCCTATTTGAACGTGCCTCAGCCCCAGCTTATGCTGGGAGATGTGTCTGCCGGATCCACGACCCAGGCCACCTTCCACCTGCGGGTGGACTCCGCCTGTGTCGAGCCCCATTTTGCCATACTGGAGATCAACGGGACCACCAGCGACGGCTACGATTTTCAGCAGGAGCTGTTGCTGACCATCGGTCAGGTGGGTTTCTCCGATGACCTGGAGGAAGGATCTCACTTCTGGTCTCACTGGGCTACCGATCCGTCCTGGAGTTTCAACAGCCAACGGTTCCACTCGGGTTCCACCAGCTGGTATTGCGGGCAGGAGCAGACATCTACCTATCTGCCCGGCATGGACTGCTCTCTGACCACCCTGCCGGTAGTGGTAGGGGTGGGCACGAGGCTGAGTTTCTGGCATTGGTACGATCTGGCCACATATGGATCCGATGGCCTCTATGTGGAGATCAGCACCGGCGCGGGTTGGCAGGTTCTGGATTTTTTGGGCAGCGGTGGAGCCCTGGACAGTGTGCTTATCGGCAACGACTGGTTCCAGGATACCTACGATCTCTCTCACGTGGAGCCGGGGACCTTTCTGCAGGTCCGCTTCCGGTTCTACAGCGACGATGATACCGTTGTGGCCGAGGGAGTGTACGTAGACGATGTGAGCATTACCTGCGATGTGCTCAGCGGCGAGACACAGGAGCCAGGGGGCAGTTCACCTTCGCGGCCTCTGTCTTTTCGCCTGACCCAG
>CBDUWG010000234.1:0-3904 GCA_965370845.1 uncultured bacterium | reverse complement strand
GGAATCGTGAAAAGACGAAAATCTCAATCCTAGGTTGTCACGATTCTCGAATCTCTTGTCTCGAATACACAAGCTCTATTTTACATAAAAGAGGATATATCTTCAAAAATCTTAACATAATGCGGTAAATCAGCATGGGAAAAGCGGGTCTGTTTCGCCGGCAGGCTCTTTTTTTCAAAGGGGCTTGACATTTTCGCCTGAAATTGATAATTTAAATTGTTTTACGGTGAGAAAACATCTTCATGAAGATAGAGATGTCCGCATAGAACTGGTCAGAAAGGTCGTGTTATGGGTCGAGGCCATTTGCACTCCAAATCTAAAAGCGAGCTACAGGTACTTGCTCAGCAAGCGGGAATTCCCGGATGGCGATCGATGAGCAAGAAGAAGTTGTTGAGCCATCTTTGGGGAAGGGTGAATCACGACATTTTTGCTCCCACCCAAAAAGCTATCTCTCCGCTTGTCCAGTCCAAAGAGGAGCAGAAGGTAGAGCAGTCTAAATACAGCCCGCCAGAAAAGCCAGAGGAGTCGATACCTCCCGAGTTTCAGGAGTTACCCATGGGCTATGGCGATAACAGGATCGTGCTGATGGTTCGAGATCCTCACTGGATTTTTGCCTACTGGGAGATCACGGCCGCGCGGCTGATGGAGGTTCAGATCTCATCGGGCACAGGAGATCGGGGATTAGAAATGGCTCTCCGGGTATACCAGATAGCCGGCCCGGATGACGATGGCCGGAAAGCTCGCCGAATGTTCGATATCGAGATCGCTGATGGGAGCAACAACTGGCATATCAACGTTCCCGCCTCTAATCGCTCCTATTGTGTGGAGATCGGTCTGCTGGACGACCGGGGACGCTTTTCGCCCCTGGCCCGGTCCAGCGTGGTGACCACTCCTCGTGCCAACACATCCGATGTGTTGGATGAGTCCTGGATGAGCGTGGGGGACGAGTGTGCCGGGATGTGTGACCTTTCCGAAGGGGGGAAGCAGGGAAATAGCTCCCGGGATCTGCAGAAGAAACCTGAGAAATTGTTGCCACACAGTCAATTTCCAGAAGCAAGTGTTGAAGGAACGACCTGAGGCGGGAGAGAGAACTGATGGAAAAAGGGTATCTGAGCCTGGTGCTCCACTCACATCTTCCGTTTGTTCGTCATCCGGAGCATTCCGATTTTCTGGAGGAGAACTGGCTCTTCGAGGCCATCACCGAGACTTACATTCCCCTTCTGGAAACCTACAACCGCCTGCTCGATGAGCGGATCGACTTTCGGGTGGCCCGGGAGCTTTTGTTGGCTCAAAGCAGCGATTGGGCTTTTATGATGAAGGTGGGTGATATGGCATCCTATGGTATACGCCGGACAAAGGATCACATTCTGCGATTTACCAGGTTGTATCAGGAGATCAGGGATAGCCGGATCGATGGCGGCTGGTTGGAGGAGCTGGAGGGCAGGGACAATATCTTCCCGGAGATTGATTATCGAGTATACCGAAGTACCGAATGAGGGATAAGGTACATTCAGGTGGTCAGCCCCGCCAGGTCATGGCGGTTTTTTTATGGGCTTCCCCGAATAAAAAAGGGAGAAGCATGATATTCTCCCTCCCTTTAGCCAGCTGAATAAAACCGGGCAAATCCGATTTTGTCTTCTCCGGAGAATCCAAGATTACGGACTATACGCCTCCCTGGGCTCCAGACCCGCCTGCTTCAGCCGCCGGGCCACGTGGGGGTAAAGGATGATCGTTTCCTCTTCCAGATTGGTAACCAACTCCGGATTGATAGTCTGCAGCGTCTTTTTGAGTTGCCTTAGGTTATCTGAGGAGCTGAAGGAGGTCACCACGGCAGGATGACAACTTACTCCCGCCATCAAAAGGTTCTCCAGCGCAGACAGCTGAAGGGAGAAGCCCTCCGGGCGCGCGCCGGTCAGCCGGGTAAATTCCTCTGCATCGGTTCCCTTCAAGGAGACGCGGACGTGCACCTTGGCGAAGGAGGAAAGGGCTTTGGCCAAAGACAGGTCGATAAGAGTGCCGTTGGTCTCCAGCATGAAAGCCAGACCGGCCCGCTCCGCGGCACGGATGACCTGGAGGAGATGGTCCCTGCCCAGGGTGGGCTCGTTGCCGCTGATGCGCACCAGCTGGTAGCAGTGCTTCCGGGCGCAGGTGACCAGAGCCCTGGCCACCTGCTGGGATTCGTAAAAAGTGCCCACTTTTTCCGGGTTGTCCCGGGGCTTCCCGCTCCAGCAGAACACACACCGCAGATTACAGCCGCAGCAGTCGGCAGTGGCGATTCCGCCGTACCAGCGCCCGGCCCTGGCCATACGGTAGTATTTGCGCTGGCTGGCCCGCATGACGATTTTCTGCAGCTTTTTGGCCAGTTCCAGCGGATCGTATAGCGGAACCCCTGTGTGTCCTTCTTCAATGTGGTTCTCTTTATTCGCTCGCGCCTCTTCCATCTGAGTCGTATCCATCACCTTTTGAGATGGTGTTTACTTTGTTTCTGGCCGTAGGTTTTTCTCACGTCGGATGTGGAGAGCTCACCGTGTAGTGAAGGAAAAATATCCTCGTCTGCTACCGGCAACTATTTCTTTCCCTCCGCCCTGAGAATATTAATATCGGTACTTCCCCCCAGGCGAGTTTCCTTGGTCTTCACCCAACACAGGATGTTCTTATCCTTTGTGCCCCAGGTGCTTTCAAAGACCCCGTCCATTTCGTAATGCCCAAAACCTTTCCAGCCTTTCTTGGGCATCTGATCCCTGTAAAAAGAGTCGACCCTTTTTCGGCGCCTCCTGGGTTTTGTAGAGCCGGTTTTCAAACAATTCATACTGCGGGTGATCTGTGATGGTGGATTCCTTCTCCAGACTGGCCCCAGGATAGACGGGGATCTGCTCCCAGGTAAGGGCTACCGTGGCGGTTTCCTCTCTCGGCGCAGGGATGGTAGTGCCTTTTGCCTCCTGCTCAATCGCCGGTGCGGACTCTTTTTTTTCTCCGCCACCACAGCCGATGATATTCAAACAGGCTAGCGAGAGAATGAGCGTGAGAGCGAGGAGCTTTTTCATCGAAACTTTCCTTTCGAAAATGTGTGGCGAGTTCTGACGCGGGTGAAACTTGGGGACACGTGGCAGATGACATTCGAGTGCATCTGCTGTATCGCAAAAGCTTCTTTCTGCCGAACCAGATACCCGCCGTTGTCGATGTGCTGCTGATTCCCGTTAGTTCGTAAAAACGAAACTGGATAGGACCCGATTGCATTCTTGTTTTTCATCATCACAAAGCTCGCTGTGAATGACATAAGTATATTTTCCTGTTTTTACTATAAACTTCCTCAGCTTAACTATCTTATCTTCGATCATGCTTCTTACTTTAAAAATATACTCTCTGCCATTTATATTTCCTACCGTAAAGTCATTTTCCTGTATTATTTCCCCGGCATATGTCTCTTTTAAAATTGAATCTGAAGTCGATGATTTATAAATGCTTACCGTAAACCTAACTTCTCTGTCAGCTGGGTCATTAGTGTAGTTAGGCCCAGGCTCCACAAAAAATAGATCACATAGATGTTCTCCGTTTGTCATAAAAGGACAGCCGGCTTTTTGTATGTCCCAATGAGAAAACATCTTGGCCTTAAATTTATAATCAGCATTTTCATAAAGTTTCAGATCCTCTGGCAATTCGTTATTATCTTTTTGAATTTGATCCGATTGTTGTTCAAGTGCAGGAAAATTTTCGTTTTGACTTTGCTTATCAGTAGAAGTCTGTTGGCTACATCCTGATAACAGGAAAATAATACTGATAGTCGTGATGAAAATTGATTTTTGCAGAGTTTTTAGAACTAAATTGTGAATTGAATGTGTCACTTTATGATAATCCTCCTATCGTCCATATCAGTATTTCTTCTTCAAAACTGCCCTTCAATTAT
>CBDUWG010000233.1:0-3907 GCA_965370845.1 uncultured bacterium | reverse complement strand
CGAACACCATGCGTTTCACCACGAGCAGGAGGTCTTTCATGACCTGCCCCTCTTTTTTGAACGAGGTTTTCGCTTTTTGCTGGTTTCCCGCTGGCGCAGAGCCTCGAAGAGAATGATGCCGGTGGCCATGGAGACGTTCAGCGATTCAGCTCGCCCCCTGATGGGCACCTGAATCAGCTCGTCCGCCAGGAGTCTCAAACTCCCCTCCACCCCCTTGGTCTCATTGCCCACAATGAGAAGGAATCGCCGCGGGTATTTGATCTGAGTGTACGATTTTCTGGCGCTGGGCTCGGCGATGAAGATCCGCACCCCGTTGCTCTTGAGCTTGCCCACGACGCTCAGCGGGTCGGCGTCCAGGTGAAGGGGCAGGTGGAAGATGGAGCCCTGGGTGGAACGGAGAACTTTTGGACTGAAAGGATCGGCCGTTTCCCGACAGAGAATAACGCCATCAGCACCTGCGGCGTCTGCGGTTCGGATGATGGTGCCCACATTGCCCGGATCGCGGACCCGATCAAGGAGAAGCAGCACATTACCCCGGGCCAGGGAGGATGTGGCCGGCCATTGGTGCACCACGGCCAACAGACCTTGAGGAGTGACCGTGTCGCTGAGGGATTTCAGAACCGAAGGGGTAACCCGGAGATTATGAATGCCCAGCTTCTGAGCTTCCACCACCACTTTTTTCACCTGTTCACTCTGGAAAGCTTCCCCGGTATACAGGAGGAGCTCCGGGTTTATCTTGGCCAGAAGGGCTTCCTGACAGAGGTGCACACCCTCGATGAGAAACTTTCCCTGTGAGGTGCGGCCCCTCTTTTGTTTTAGGGCGCGTAAAGCTTTAAGCTGATTTTTAGTAAGCACTCAATTGTCCGACGGCTGAGGCGGTGTCCCCGTGTTGTGATGGAGATGAGCAGCAGCGCGGGGAAAAGTGGTTTTGGCCTCCGTTTTGCGCAAGGAGACATATTGATATTGGCGTTTCAATTGTATGGTATAGACGCAGAGTATCTGCGGGAAGTTTAAAGTATTTTAAAAACCCCTTTCTGTCAAGCTGTTTATTTGCAAATTGCAAAAGACTTTGCGGGGTTCCGTTTGTATCTGAGTGTAAAATAGCCAAGCGAAAGGACCAAAGCGGCAAATGTGCTCATCACCAGAGGTGTCTTGGTTTTCCGGAAACAACAAACGGGTTTGAGAGAAAGTGGCACGCTATTTGCGATTCGGATTAAAAGGCAAATGGGGAACGGTTTTTTCTGGCAATTCTCAGAGGATGATCACCCGACAGCTTGGAAAAACAGAACAAGCTGAAGGTTTTCAGGAAAGTGGCGTTAGGCGAGCTGGCCAGCGGTTTTTGTGGACGAAAGGCCGCTGGGATGCTGTGGTTTGTCGAAGAGGAAATCGCGTACCGTTTTAGGTGGAGTGTTCGTCAACCAGAGTAAATTAGGGCAAAGGAGAAAATGTGAAGAAGATCCTCCTGGCCATTGCCGACAAAGATGTCCGTCGCCTTCTTAAATTTAAGCTGTCTAAGCAGAATTATTACGTCCTTCTGACCAGCTCGGGAGGGAGAGCAGTGAAACTGGTGGCGTCAGAGAGGCCGGCCATGGTCATCGTGGATTCCTCCTTGCCCGGCCTGGATGGTTATGAAATTTGCCGTCAAATTCGGGGACAGTCCCGGCCGAGTCACACCCTGGTTATTTATCTCACCATGTTCGGCGAGGAGCTGAAATTTCGGGAGGGTTTGGAGCGCGCGGCCGATGATTACATGCTTAAGCCGGTTGATCTTGAACAGCTGGTCAACAGGATTAATGTGCTGATGCGCCGCAACAGTGAAGAAGATGGTCATAGTCCATTGACGGGTTTGCCCGGTCCTGCGTCGCTGCAGAGAGAGATCAAGAGGCGCATCGATTGGCAGGAAAAATTTGCCTTATGCGCCCTGAACACGGATCATTTCAGAGCCTATAATGAGGTTTATGGATTTGATTTTGGCGATCGAGCCATCCGGCATTTAGCTGAAAATCTCACCCGGGTGCGGGAGGAAGTGAAACCGAAGGGTTTCTATCTTGGCCACATGAGAGCGGACACGTTTTTCGTTTTATTGAAACCCAGCTATGTGGAAAGATACTGTCAGGAGGTAATTCATAGTTTCGAGCGGCTCAGGCCAGAGCTGTTCACCAAGACTGATCTTGAGCGCGGACATATCGTGACCGCCGACAGGACTGGCAGAATAAGACGTTTTGCGTTGCTGGCCCTATCCATTGGGGTTATCACTTCGGAGCGGCGAGCCTTTAAGTGTGTTCAGGAGGCCATGGATGCGGCGCTTTGGGCTATGCACAAAGCCAAAGCTCGTTGGGGAAGCAACTATCACCTGAGAAGAGATGGCGCCATGGGGTTGATAGAAGCCCGCGATAACGGGGGCAGCAAGAAAATTTTGGTGGTGGATGACGATTCCCTGTCCCGGCGACTGTTGAAATTGAAGTTGGAGAGAGAGGGGTATTCGGTGCAGATGGCCAACAGCGGTCCCCAGGCTGTAGAGATCGTCAGGGAGAACCCGCCCGATCTGATTTTTATCAGCGACTCCACGCTCGAGACGGATGGCTGCCAAACGGTCTTTTGTCTGAAGAAAGACGTTAGGGCGGCCAGAATACCTTTGGTGATGTTGACGTCAAGCGTTGGCCAGGAGAAAGGACGAATGGCCGGGGCCGATGATTGTCTGGTGAAACCGTGCAGTTTTAAGTACCTGGTAAGGAAAGCCGAGAAGTATTTGGAGCCCGCCTAACTCTGGTCCTCCAGGTCAAGGCAAACACAGAGGGGGAGCTTGATGCTAGTTCGCAGAAAGGTCGGACATGAGCAAGTGGATCCTGCCCAACAGAAAAAGTTGCTGGGGTTGAGGAGCAATATCGATGAGGCTCTGAAAAGGGTGATGCGAGATTATCGCGAGATGGAGCACAAGGCCAGATTGGCCAGAACGGAGCTTCAGTCGGCCAGATCGGAGCTTCAGTCTGTTCACCGGGATTTCGTGCGCGAGGTGAACCTGCTGAGCTTTTTGTTCAGCGGGCTGAAGACCCCTTTGAGCGCCATCGAGGATCGCATTGCCAGCCTGGTGAAGGAAGACCGATACAGTGGAGCCAAAGCAAACGGCCTCTATCAGGTGCGCGCCGAGGTGCATAAGCTCTGGCGGATTATCGTCGATTTGGCCGCAGCGGAAGCTGTTAAGTTGGGCACAACCCCGCTAAAGCTGGAGCGAGTGCAGCTGGAAAAAGTGGTGGACGGTGTGGTATACGAGCACAAGCGCAGGACAACGAGCAAAGGTGTTGTGCTTCACAAGGTGATCGCCAGGGAGCTGCCCATGATCCTGGCCGACCGGAAGCAGTTGAAGGTGGCCTTGAGTCACCTGGTGAACAATGCCGTATGCCACACGCCGGTGGGAAGTGTGGTGACCCTTCTGGCAAATGGAAACCGGCCCAGGAATCGAGTGCAACTGGACATCTTGGACCTGCGCAGAGACACTATTGATGAGCTGGAGATGCGTGCCCTGCAGGGCGTGATTCCCGGTAAGGACACTATGGATACCAATTTGGGAGATGTTGATCTGGAGCTTATGGTGGCCTGGCAGATTATCAGTGCACACAAGGGGGAGGTCACAGTAGAGAGCGAGGCGGAGAAAGGGACGGTCTTCAGCATCACTCTTCCGGTGGCGGGGAAAACCGTAGTAGACGGCGATAAGCCTCTTTAGAGAGATTTTTATCAGACCGAGTTGAAGAATGCCCTGCGGAAGTTAAACCGTAGGGCATTCTTATTTTCCGGCAAGATGTTTGGGGCAAGGAAATTGAGTTGAGCGAGTTTAGAGAGTTGGGAAAAAGCAGATACTGGATTCTGGATACTGGATTCTGGATAAAGACAAATACAATGCAACAAACCG
>CBDUWG010000232.1:0-3908 GCA_965370845.1 uncultured bacterium | reverse complement strand
GAGAAACACGTGCCGGTGGTGGAGAAGACAGCCGATGGTTTTCAGGTGAAGGTGGGCAGCGTTGCTCACCCCATGACGGAGGAGCACTACATCGAGTGGATCCAGATGGTCGCTGACGGCAAGACCTACCGCCAGTTCCTCGAGCCGGGGGATGCAGCAGAGGCCACCTTCTGCATAGACGCCGAGCAGGTCACTGCCCGGGAATATTGCAGTCTTCACGGATTATGGAAGGGATAATGCCATGTTGAGCAAAAAGATGCAGGGAGTTCTCAACAAGCAGATCGTCGCCGAGATCTATTCCGCCTATCTCTATCTGTCCATGTCCGCCTACTTTTTGTCCCTCAACCTGAGTGGTTTCGCCCAGTGGATGCGCGCCCAGGCCCAGGAGGAGTTGGTCCACGGCATGAAGATCTTCGACTACGTCAACGAGCGCGGAAGCAGGGTTCTCCTGGACGCCGTGGAGAAGCCGCCCACTAAATGGGCTTCGCCCGAATCGGCGTTTGAGGCCGCCTACAAGCACGAGCAGAAGGTCACCGGCATGATCAACAAGCTGGTCGACCTGGCTGTTGCCGAGAGCGATCACGCCAGCAACAATTTCCTGCAGTGGTTTGTCTCCGAGCAGGTGGAGGAGGAGGCCTCCGCCGACGAGGTGGTGCAGAAGCTCAAGATGGTGGGGAGTGCCGGTGGCGGCTTGTTCATGATCGACCGGGAGCTGGGCCAGCGCGTGTTCACTCCGCCGGCGGCAGAGGAAGGAGGCCAGAGATGAGCATCCAGTTCAATGCCGATGAGATCTTCGAGATGGCCGAGCAGATCGAGCGCAACGGCGCCAGGTTTTATCGGCGGGCCGCAGAAGGACGCGCCCAGGATGAGCGGTCAGGTGAGCTTCTTCTGAGTCTGGCCAGTATGGAAGATGATCACGAGAAAACCTTCCATCAGATGAGGGAAAGTTTATCGGACAAAGAGCGTGGTTGGGAGATGTTCGACCCCCAGGGTCAGGCTGCGCAGTATCTCCAGGCCTTTGCTGGTGGACATGTGTTCAATATCAAGGAAGATGCTTGCGATCGCCTTTCAGGGACAGAGAAGCTGGAGGACATTCTGCGCATTGCCCTCGGTATGGAGAAGGACTCTATCGTCTTTTACCAGGGAATACGGGAGATGGTTCCGGAGAGGATGGGAAAGGACAAGATCGAGGATATCATCAGGGAGGAGATGAAACACATCACCATCCTGAGCAAAGAGCTTGCTTCCCTGAAAGCGTAGACCCATGCACGAGGAAGGGAACATGAGGGGACCTTTCAAAGCGACAAAGGTGAGCGATCACGTTTGGTGGGTGGGGGCCATCGACTGGGGCATCCGCAATTTCCACGGCTATGCCACCAGCCGGGGGACGACGTACAACGCCTATCTGATCGTCGCGGATAAGATCACCCTGGTAGACACGGTCAAAGCCCCGTTCCAAGAGGAGATGCTCTCCCGCATAGCCTCGGTGATCGACCCCGGCAAGATCGAATACATCATCTCCAACCACTCCGAGATGGACCATTCCGGATGTCTTCCTCAGGTGATCCAGGCGGTGAAGCCGGACAAGGTGTTCGCCTCGGTCATGGGGGTCAAAGCGCTGTCCGAGCATTTCCACCTGGACCAGGAGATCATGGCCTTAAAGGATGGAGAGAGTCTCAGTCTGGGGGATTTGAACCTCACCTTCCTGGAGACGCGCATGCTGCACTGGCCGGACAGCATGTTCACCTATCTGACCGAGGACGAGCTTCTCTTCTCCCAGGACGCTTTCGGGATGCACTTAGCCTCGGGCGAGAGGTTTGCCGACGAGATCGAGGGCTGGATCCTGGACCACGAGGCGGCCAAGTACTTCGCCAATATCCTGCTGCCCTTTTCTCCGTTGATTACCAAACTCTTGGAAAGGGTGGGTCAACTGGGCATGGCCATCAAGACCATAGCTCCGGATCACGGGTCCATCTGGCGAAGAGAAGTGAACAGAATGCCGGAGCTTTATGCCAGATGGGCTGCCCAGAAGCCGACTAATAAGGCCGTGGTGGTGTACGACACCATGTGGGGGAGCACCGCCCTGATGGCCCGGGCTATTGCCGATGGGTTGGTGGCCGGCGGAGCAAGCGTCAAGCTGATGCCCATGGGGTCGTGTAACCGCAGCGACGTGGCCACGGAGATCCTGGATGCCGGCGCGCTCCTGGTGGGCTCTCCCACCCTCAACAACGGCATGTTTCCCACGGTGGCCGATGTTATGACCTATCTGAAAGGCCTGAAGCCCCGGAATCTGGTGGGAGCCGCCTTCGGCTCGTACGGCTGGAGCGGTGAGGCGGTGGAGCAGGTGAGGGAAGTGCTCAGTCAGATGAAGGTCGATCTGGTGGAGGAGGGTTTGAAGGTTAAGTATGTGCCAGACGAGACTGATCTGGCCCGTTGTGTTTCCATGGGTACTTTGGTCGCTGAAAAGCTCAAGGAGAAGTGTTCCTAGCGGTTCGACACCGATAAACGAGAAAAGGAGGTGCGAGATCACGACCAGTCAACTTGATCTGAAAGCACTCTTCACCATAAGCTATGGCCTCTACATCGTCTCATCGCACGATGGCAAGAGGCTGAACGGCCAGATCGCCAACGCGGTCATACAGGTCACTGCCGAGCCGCCGTGCATAGCAGTGGCCATCAATAAAAACAACCTCACCCACGAGTACATCACCAAAAGCGGCCAGTTGGCCATCTCCATTCTGGACGAATCCGCGCCCATGGAGCTGATCGGGCTTTTCGGGTTCAAGTCCGGCCGCGATGTGGACAAGCTGGCCATGTGCAAGCACAAGAAGGGCATCACCGGCTGTCCCCTGGTCACCGATTATGTCCTCACGGCGATGGAGGCCAAGGTCATCGATCAATGTGACGTGCGCACACACACCATCTTCGTCGGGGAGGTGGTCAGCGCTGAGGTCTTGCGGGAAGGCAAACCCATGACCTATGCTTACTACCATGAGGTCAAGAAGGGAAAGGCCTCCAGGAATGCGCCCACTTACCGAGGTCATATCGAGAAAGAGGGGAAAAAATCAGAAGAGAGGAGGGAAGGCATGAAAAATTACATCTGCGATGTGTGCGGTTATGTTTACGATCCGGACAAGGGAGATCCGGATAATGATGTCAAGCCCGGGACGGCCTTTGAGGATCTTCCCGACGATTGGGTATGCCCCATCTGCGGAGCGGGCAAGGATCAGTTCTCACTGGAAAATTAATTGTTCCGGGTGTTCATTGAAGTTTCAACTTGTTTTCACGGGCAAAAGGGCGAATCAGATGTGCAACAGCCCTGACCGGAGAGCCGGTCAGGGCTGTTTGTTTTCAGCTTCGCTTGTGATATTGCCAGAACCAGATGCCGTCTATTGTGGCGGGAATTTCTTCAGCATCTTCTCCACCGCTTCTTCCATCTTCTGCCCTACAGTTTCCGGATAGTGAATGCCCCCCCCTGCCGTGCCGCGCCAGATAAGTTCCTCGAGCTGGGGGTCGACGAAATCCAGGATCAAGGTGCCCTCTTTATATTTTTCCACCTCCGTATACGTGCCCCAGCGGTGCCCTCTGTATCCATAGCGGTATCCATGATGGGTCACATCCACTCTATCCTGGGCTCCGATGTGAAAGGCGATCAGCAAATCCGGTTTGTCGCCGATGGCTTTCTGGTAGCCTTTAAGCAGCAGTTCTCTTTCCACCGTACTTTTGAGTCGTCTTTCCACCAGCGAACGCCTATGATGCTTCCTGGGCGGCAAGTTTGGCGTCTTCTTGATCCAGCCGAATGTTTTATACTTGGCGAAATTGGCCTGTTGATCATAGTCGATGCTCACGCGCATGGATGAGCAGCCGATGAGTCCCATAGTCAGCGCGGCGATGAGCAGCTTGCTCAG
>CBDUWG010000231.1:0-3912 GCA_965370845.1 uncultured bacterium | reverse complement strand
TTTGCCGCTCAAGATCCCATGCAGGCCATGATGGGAGGCGACAAGCCGGTCTCGGTGGAGATCTACGGACACGACATCGACAGAGCTGATGCTTTGGCCCTGAAGATCAAGACGATGATGGGAACGATCCCCGGCCTCACCGACATCACCATCTCCCGGGAAAAGGGAAAGCCTGAGCTTTGGGTTGAGGTGGATCGGGACAAGGCATCGGCATTGGGTCTGAACATGGCCCAGGTGGCCACCACGTTCAGATCGCAATTCTACGGGAAAATCGCCACCAGATACCGTGAGGGAGGCGACGAATACGACGTTTTCGTCCGCCTGAGGCCAGAGGATCGCCAGGCCCTCTCGGATCTGCGCGATGCGACGCTCACATCCCCCCTGGGCAAACAGATTCCTCTGAGCAACTTCTCTCGCATCGTAGAGAAGCGAGGCCCGCTGACCATCGAGCGAAAGGATCAGGAACGGATAGTAAAAGTTGGTGCCGGTCTCTATGAGCGGCCATTGGGAGCAGTGGTCGGGGACATCGAAACTATGCTGGAAAGGCTAAATATCCCGGAGGATATGGATGTGGTCATCGCCGGATCGGCCAAGGATCAGGCGGAATCGTTCCGCTGGCTCTTTTTAGCTCTCATCTTCGGAATTATCCTGGTCTACATGGTCATGGCCGCCCAATTCGAATCCCTCATCGACCCTTTCATCGTCATGTTCTCGGTGCCCTTTGCCATCACCGGGGTCATCTGGGCATTGCTGATCACCGGCCGAACCCTGAACATCATCTCCTATGTGGGCATGATCATGTTGGTGGGCATCGTGGTGAACAACGCCATCGTGCTCATCGACTTCACGAACATCTTGAGGGCCCGGGGGAAAGGTGTTCACGATTCTATCCTGACAGCCGGTCGCACGAGACTGCGGCCTGTTCTGATGACGGCTTTCACCACCATCTTCGCCCTGCTTCCCCTGGCCTTGCGCACAGGTGAAGGTGCCGAAGTTTGGAGCCCGCTGGCCATCTCGGTCATCGGCGGTCTTCTTGTATCCACCCTGGTGACATTGGTGTTCGTGCCCACACTCTATTCTTTGTTTGAGGAAAGACTTAAAGGGAGACGGGCCTTTGGAAAAATTGGAGGAAAGCGATGAAAATGGTGATGGTGGTCTTCAACGAAGGGGTCGAGGCCGAAGTTATGGAAGCCTTATCAAAATGCCATGTGGAGAGCTACACAAAGATACCCAGAATTTTTGGCGTTGGAAAACAATCCGAGCCTCACATGGGCACGCACGTGTGGCCGGCGTCAAATTCATTGCTGATGATTGCCTGTGAGGACGACAGGAAGAATGACATCTTGGAAGAAGTCAGAAAACTGCGCGCTGATTTTCAAAAGGAAGGTGTTAAGGCTTTTGTTTTGCCTGTGGAAGAGATGGTTTGATGGCTTGTTGCAAGGTTGATGCTTTAGTGAAGCGAGATTCGCGATATTAGCTTGTTATTTATCAAAGGAGAAATTCTGAAACGTAAAGACTGCCTGAACTCTATGCTCACCTCTTTTTCTCCCCTTTGCCCTTCAACAAATCACCCCAAGTTTCCGTCTTCTTGAGGTCCTGCAAAAACTTTTCCAGATAATCGATCTCCAGTTGTATGTGATCCACTGTGTTGCGCAGAAGGAAAGCCCAATTGAGAGGCCCCTGATCATGGAGGAGGAGGAGTTCCTCCCTCGGGTGGGCCAGACGATTCTGGAGAAGTTTCAACTTCATCTGCAGACAGTCCTTCACTTTACCCTTATCCAGACCATACATGAAAGCGACGCCCACCGTAAACTCCCTTTCCACAACCTTGTCCATTACCAAAGCTTTCTCCACCAACAAAGCCAACTCTCTGCTTCCCCTGGGAGTGATGCGGTATACGGTTCGGTGGGGCCTTTTACCCACTTTCTCCCGTCGGGCTGCAATTAGCCCCCTTTTTTCAAGGCGGATTAGGGTATTATAGATAGAGGGAAGGCTCACATTAGCCCAGTTGTCCAGATTTCTTTCCTCAATCTGATGTTTGATCTGATAACCATGCATAGGCTGTTCTTTCAACAAACCCAGGACCACGAGGTCGTTTTTAGTCACAATATGCTCCTTGATTTAGCAGCCATTTTTATCTTCGATTTAGCTGATCAGAGCAAGAATTTACCCCGTATTCCAACTTCATTGAATCCTTTCTTTGATATCTTCACCTTCATCTTTGCGACATAATATCCTTAAGCTTGATATCCAGCTGGTGATATCTCTGTCTCTTTGCCGTTTTTGTGCCGCACTGAATGGCCTCCTCCGGACAGAATTGAATACAGGCCAAGCATTGCTGGCATCTGTGCTGCCACTGTGGTCTGCCCTCCACAAGGCTGATATTGTTCACTGGGCAGACCTTTTCGCAGATACCACAGGAGGTACAATTGTCGTCGATAAAGAAATTTTCATCCTTCCCATGAACCTTTTTAAGCCACGAGTTATTCACCAATATGGCAAGCTGTTTGAAAAGAAAATTATCTTTCTCCACTTCTATCTGACTTTCCTTGATGACCCCGGCTATGTGTGCCACCTTGTCTTCGGCTTTTTTAAAGATCTTTTGCTGTTTCTCTTCAGAGGCCATATCGTACATGGGGATGAAGTTCCCGGGCATGTTGACCTTGAATCCCGCGCTCAATTTTTTTGATTTTTCTCTGAGCAGAACCTCGATTTTATGGATGGCACATCCGGGAGAAAGGCGTCTGGTGATGACGGCAAAGACGTAACTGGCTTTTAGCAGATCGATCTTTTTGACGAATTCCGAGACGATGTCGGGCAATCCCCAGAAATAAAAGGGAAATACAAAACCAACGCGTTCAGTTTCAGCAACGATACGCTCCTGCTGCCAGATCTTTGCCATGGCCACCAGTTCACAATTCCCGATCTTTTCGGCGAGATCTCTGGCCACCTTCAGGGAGTTGCCGGTGCCGGAAAAGTAATAGATCGTGGTGCTCACGCTAAGCTCCTTATGTTTGCCATTTACCGTTGGCTGTTGTGCTTGTCTCTAGTTATTGTTGGGTCTCTTCAAGGGCATCGCTGATGACCAAAGATCCCACGGCTGACAGCGTGTTGATGATATGCTCCTGGCTGCTGTCTTCGATGAGGCCTACGCATACCAGCGCGGCAAGTCCGTGGGTGAAAATCCACATTTTGGTCAAAAGGCTGTCCCGATTTTCCGCAGACAACTTGGTGAATCTGGTTTCCTTGGCCATTTTTTCTCGCAGAGATTTTTCGAAATCAAGGAGGACATCCTTAAAGACCTTTCTTTCTAAGAATAATGCTCTGAAGAGCTCGTTTTGATCTCTGGCAAAGAGGACGATGCCGGTTCCCATATTTAGGAACACTTGCTCCGTGTAAGGTCTGGTTGCGTAGTCGAACAACAGATCTTTTGCTTTCTTGATCACCTCTTTTTCTAATTCGCCCATCGAGCGGAAATAGCTGTAGACAGGAGCTGTCGAGGACTTCAGTTTTTCGGCCACTCTGCGTGCTGATAGTCCTGTTAATCCTTGTTTTTGCACGATGTTAAAAGCAGCTTGAAGCACGTCTTCTTTTGTATAGGTGATTTTTGGGGGCATTTTCAGCTCTCTTTAAAACATTAGTTATGTAACTATCGTTAGCTAACGATTGTAATATAACATATGTTATTATATTTGTCAACAAAAAAATGAGTCGCGAATAATTCTTGACCCATTTTTCGGGAATCCTAGAAGGTTACGATAGCTCAGCAAGCGAAAAACTGTATCGTCACCATTTGCCGTCACTCTTTTCATGAGGCACGATCTCACAGAACAGGCTCGATTCGTCCACCTCCACGATTTGTGTGTCGCCTTCAAGTTCTGCGGTCAACGAGAGGAATTGTTCCGGCCGCAC
>CBDUWG010000230.1:0-3926 GCA_965370845.1 uncultured bacterium | reverse complement strand
TCTTTCCGGGCATTCTCTCCGCTTTTCTCCTCCTTGCTCCAGGGAGCCGTGCCCGATGATGGAGGAGAACGGCAGCCGGGAGAATTCACGCTCCACCCCGCGTATCCCAATCCATTCAATCGATCCACGGTCCTCAGCGGCTCCGTCCCGGAAGAGGGAAAACTGGTGCTGAGCATCTTCAATATTCTGGGCCAACGGGTCTATCACCGCTCCATCGATCACATCCCTGCCGGTGATTTCCACATCAGAGTCCAATTGCCGCAGCATCTGGCCACGGGCGTGTATCATCATGCGGTCAGTTTTGCCGGCCGGAATGAGAGTTTTCGCAATACCGGTAAGATGGCCTATTTGAAGTAGCTTCCCCTTACCGACTGCACCCCCCCAGGATTCGAGGATTCTGGAAAGAAAAAAATCGAGGATCCCAGGGGTCAAGAGCCCCTGCACAGCGAAAACTTATAACCTGGCCAAGGTTCCAAATCCCGGCCGGGTTTTTTCTTGCACAGGCAGCTGAGCTCTCCCTGAGGTTTATTAAAGCGCATGAGTTGCCATCAATTTGATACCTGCCAATTTCATCTTGACTATCTTGATGATGGATGCTATTATGCAAAAACATAAACCTCACCTTCATCAACGACTTCAAAACCGCAAAACCCTCCGCCCGCGTCTTGAAACGCAGCCCGGCCAACACGTTGTGATACGAGGAAGAGCTGATGTCTTACACGAAAAAACCATAATTAGAACGATATGGCAGAGGGTATGAATGGTGAAGAATGAGTATGTGGGGAAGTGGCGGACAGAAGAAATGGAAGCATGGGACAAGGAGTTCATCGACCTTGTCGTGCCCGGGCATCCAATCAACGGCGGTGTCCTCCCCTGCCGCGGCTGACACGCCAACCGTTACCCTTAATAAGTGTTATTATCAGGGACGATATAGATGCAAATCTGGATTGATGCTGATGCCTGCCCCCAGGTCATAAAGCAGATCCTGTTTCGGGCGGCAGAGAGGATGCGGGTCTTCATCACCTTGGTGGCGAATAAACCGCTGAGAATACCTTCTTCAACCTATATCAGGATGGTCCAAGTCCTCGCCGGGTTAGATGAGGCAGATGAGTATATAGCCCAACATGTCCATGATGGTGATCTGGTGATCACTGCGGATATTCCGCTTGCTTCAGAAGTTATCGATAAAGGCGGCCATGCTCTTGACCCCAGGGGTGAAATGTACACAAAAGACAATATTAAGCAGCGCCTGACGATACGCAATTTCATGGCTGAGTTGCGCAGCAGTGGAGTTGACACTGGAGGACCATCATCTTTTAGTAAAAGTGACCGGAAAACCTTCGCTAATCAATTAGATCGGTTTTTGACCAAGGTTCACTCTAAGCAAGGGAGCAGACAGGAGCAGGACACAGCTTGAGTCGATGATGCCTGACGGCAGGCAACTATCCAGCCATTTGCTGTGCGCCAAAAGCTGAGCGGATCGAATGACCGGGCCTTTCCAGGTGACTTCACTGCCCAGAAAATGTTCTTGACCTCGGATGCGTTGTTACGCATATTGCGTAACGCGAGGTGCGTAACATGACCAACCCCTTCAGATATGGTGGCATAGTCAGCAAAGGAGCCTTCTGCAACCGCAGACAGGAATTGGCTGATCTGGCCCGGACCATCGAGACCAAAGAGTGGCTGCCTTCCATCCGCAGACGATTTCTCAAATCGGACAAGACCATCAGCGATGAACTGATCCTCTCTGTCTGTGACCTGACCAGCGGCCAGTGTTCCCATGGGCGTCAAGGTCTTCGCCGCCGACTTCATCCAGCACAACAAACTGCGCTCGGCATCCGCCGCCCAACGGGTCGTCAAGACGCTTCTGGAGCGTGACATCATAGATCGGGACAACGGTTCCTTCGTCATTAGCGACCGTTTCTTCCGGCTCTGGATCCGGCAATTGAACAGACAGAGGTAATGCAGGACCGGCTGGTGATGGCAGGTGTATCGATTTTTGCGTAAGTCAGATCTATCCATTCATTTCATTTTCAACACAGGAGATTAACATGGCTGTAGTTCTGAAAGGCAAAGAATTTACCATCGAGAAACTGGTCCGCATCGCTCGGCACAACGAGAAGGTGGAGATCCACCCGGATGCCATCGAGCGGATGAAGGCCTGTCGGGCCATGCTGGAGGAGAAGATCGTCGCTCACGAGATCATGTACGGGGTCAATACCGGCATTGGTGAATTTTCCGAAGTGGTGCTGAATGATGATCAGATAAAAGATTTTCAAAAATATTTGATCTACAATCATGCCGCCGGCATCGGTGATCCGGCACCGCTAGAATATGTTAGGGGAGCAATGGCCGGCAGGATCAATGTGCTTTCCAACGGAAACTCCGGCAACAGGCCGGTCATCGCCAATACCCTGGCTGAAATGCTGAACAAAGGGGTCACCCCCTTCGTCTGTCAAAAAGGCTCCGTGGGCGCTTCCGGCGACCTGGCACCAATGTCCCAGATCGCTTTACTGTTGATGGGCGAAGGCCAGGCCTATTACAAGGGTGAACTGCTCGACGGCAAAAAAGCCATGGACAAGGCCGGCATCCCGGTCCCTGGTCTGGAGGCCCGTGACGGCCTGGCCACCATCAACGGGTCCAACCTGCTAACTGCCATGAGCGCTTTGTTGCTATATGATACGAACAGATGGTTAAAGCAGGCCGAGATCGCTGCCGCCATGTCGCTGGAGGCGCTAAAGGCCAACATGAAACCATATGCGCCCCTGCTTCATCAGGTGCGCGGCTTTAAGGGTGCCATACGTTGTGCCAATGCCATCCAAAAATTGATCGCCGACGGCGATCTGGCAGAAGGCAAAGTGAAGTGCAAGGTACAGGACGCCTATTCTATGCGTTCCACTCCCCAGGTGATCGGCACCGCTCATGATGCCGTCGTATACGCCCGCTCGCAGGTGGAGATCGAGCTCAACGGCGTGGGAGATAACCCGGTTTTCTTCCCGGATAGAAAACTAACCTTATCTGGAGCCAACTTCCAGGGAAGTCCGGTATGCCTGCCCATGGATATGATCGGCGCCGCCATCACCATGATCAGCGTTATGTCCGAGCGCAGAATGAATAGATTGAACAATCCGGCGCTGAGCGTGGGCCTGCCGGCATTCCTGACAAGGGGGGCCGGGATGTTCTCCGGCATGATGCTCAGCCAATACACCGCCGACATGCAGATCGTCGAACAGCGAATACTCTGCATGCCGGCTTCTATTCAATCAATTCCGGCGGCAGCCGACCAGGAGGATTTCGTCTCCATGGGAATGAACACGGCCATTAAAAACTGGCAGATCATGGATAATGCCTACGGCGTGCTGGGCATCGAGTTCATGGCCGCCGCCCAGGCGCTCGATTTCCGTGATTACAAATTCGGCCAGGGGGTGACCAAGGCCAAAGAGGTCATCCGCAGACATGTCGAGTTCCTGGAGATCGACCGGCCGCTGTATCCCGATCATACCAGGATGAAGGAACTGGTCAAGTCGTGCGAGATCCTGGAGGAGGTGGAGAAGGAGGTGGGAAGTCTGGAGGAGTAGCCGCTCCCGACCCTTCAACACCGGAGATCAGAGATCAGAGATTGGAGATCAGGGACCCCGCACCACCTCTCTGGTGGCAGGAGGCAGTAAGCAGGAGGCAGTAAGCAGGAGACAGTGAGAGGCGGGGCAATCTTTCAATTTCCAATGAATCTTTTTTGAGGGGGAGGTTTCCCCCTCGCCCTGGCCGGCGTGCGGCTTCGCCGCACCTGGGCGCTATGGCCCGAGGGCGGTTCTCGAACCGCCCCTACAAGATACGGGCCATGCCGTCCTTGCTGTTCGCGCGGCCGGCACGCGCCCCTTCCTCCTCCACCAGATGCTCCTGTTCGTCGCATCCCACCACCCTGTCCT
>CBDUWG010000229.1:0-3939 GCA_965370845.1 uncultured bacterium | reverse complement strand
ACGACCGGGACGAATATTACCATTTCACCTACGATTTCGTTCCCTGGTGGCATGACCGGAACACCACCTTCTACACGGCCGATTTATCCATCACCAGCCAGGTGAACAGGACCAACCAGATAAAGTTTGGCGCTTACTTCCGCAAGGGAGAACTGGATCTGACGGACATGCAGTTTCTCAATCGAAACCCTTACTCCGACAGCTACCACAAGGAGCCGGATTACGGCGCCGCCTATATCCAGGACAAGTTCGAATTCGAGGATCTGACCATTAACGCTGGATTGCGCTTTGACTACTTTAACCCCAAATCTGACCATTTCATCGATCTGGACAACCTGGATCAGGGCATGGAGAAGGTGGAGGCCAAGTCTGAATTCAGTCCCCGGCTGGGCATCTCCTTTGCGGTGACGGATAAATCGGTCATGTACGCCTCTTACGGTCACTTCTTTCAGCCCGTTGAGCTGGGTGAGCTGTATCAGTCGCTCAATGCCAACGTGACCACCGGCAGGCCGCTCATCGGCAACCCGGATCTTCCGCCGCAGAGGACGGTGGCCTACGAGGTAGGTCTGAAATATGCCTTCAGTACCGACGTGTCCGGAGAGGTGACCGCCTACTTCAAGGACGTGACCGACCTGCTGGCCACCCGCAAGCTGAATACCTTGGTCCAAGACAACCCGGCTACTATCGACATGTTCGTCATCGAGGATTTCGCCGTGGTCAAGGGAATCGACGTCATCCTGACAAAGCGGGCCCCCAGGTTCCTGTCGGGGAGCTTGACCTATTCGTACCTGAATGCTCAGGGGACCGGCTCCGCTTCGCGGGAGGGCTACTACCTGTACTCCAGCTCAACCACCCCCATTCCTAAACGGGAATACCCGCTGGAGTTCGATGTCACAAATTCCCTGAAAGTGAACATGAATTTCTTTCTGCCCCCGGATTATGGCCCGCAGCTGTACTTCTTCAAGCCGTTTTCTGACCTGAACTGCAACGTGCAGATGAATTTTTCCTCCGGTCCCCCGTACACACCGGAGGACAGCAGGGGTAACCCATCGCCTGACGTGGGCTCCAGGAGGATGCCGGCCACTCAAACCACCGATTTCCGCATTGACAAGATCTTCAATGTCAACGAGCTGTTCAACTACGGCTTTTTCGTGGACGTGAGAAACTTCTTTGACGTGGAGAACATCGTCGATGTTTACAGGAACACGGGTTTGCCCGATGACAACGGAAACCCTCCGGACCGAGAGGGATATGCCTCTGAGGAGAGTTATCTGTCGGCTTTCGAAAATTGGAAGCTGCGCTATAAAGACCCCGGGAACTACGGTAATCCGCGGATCATCCGGCTGGGAGTCACCCTTCATTTTTAGGGTCGTTAATTAGAGAACCAAAGGAACCCACGGTAGCAGAGAACAGCACTTCACTGGAGGCGATAATGAAGATGATGGGATTACCGGGAAATAACTTTTTCGGATGGCGGGTCGGCATGGCCATCCTGGTCTTGTCGTTCTGCACCCTTCTCTGGGCGGGTGGTGCCAGCGGCGCTATGCTCCCCGGGGATAGGTCCGCTTATGGGGAAGGCCCCTCGCCCATCGTGGTGGCCAAGACCACAGATGAGGGAGATGAGCCTTCGTCGGCCAGGGCCACCTGGATCGGCGTGGGCGATCTGCGCAAGTTCACCATCTCCAATGCCGGGCTGTTGGGTCTGTACGAGGAGCCCAGCGGTTGGCCCGGCTACGACGGAACCTGGCCAGACGACATCACAAACTGGAACGGGTACTGTGCCGAGTTTCCCGGCGGCTCCATGCAGTTCTACAATTTTTCCACCGGCGCGTGGATCGGGGCCATGTACCCCTTTGTTCTGGAAGAGGACACCACTTCCGTGGCTCGAGTGGCCACCGGTGCCTATACTCCGGACATGTGCCCCATGAGCAGGCTGTGGACCAGCGATCAGATGCTCCCGCCGGATGACGAGAACGCTGGCGCCGGCGTGTTCGCCCCATCGGGATCGGATCCGCTCTCCTACCAGGAGCGCTGGCCCTACGCCGACAGCGGCGCCATAAACCCGAGACGACGGGAGGCCTTCGGCCACAACGAGTACAACCTGGATCCGGAAAATGGGGATGTGATCTCCCTGCAGGACACCTGGTGTGTATATGGCGATTGGATTGCGGAAGATGAAGGTCGTTTCCTCTGGCCTGCATATGGGTATGACACCGATGGCCTGGGCCTTCGGGTGGAACAGCGCACCTATTCCTGGAGCTATGGGGCCAGCACTAACTACGTGTTTATCAACTTTAAGATAAAAAACATGAACGATTTTGCCCTGGACAGTCTGTACTTTGGTTTTTTCATGGATAACGATGTGGGTCCCGGGGCTCTGGAGGCAACTGGTGTGGGGCCCAACGACGATCTTATTGGCTATGACGAGAACCTGAAGCTGGGCTATACTTACGACAGCAATCTGACCGAGCCCGGCTGGTCCACCTCTGCCGGCTATATCGGCTGCGTCCTGGTGGAGACCCCCCATAATCCCGGCGAGGAGGAGGAAATCGGGCTGACCGCCTTTTCCACCTGGGTCCGCTCAGACCAAGGGCCAGAGGGCATCGTGGACGATGACGGGCAGGACGAGAAGAAATACGGCGAGCTGGTCGGGGATGATGGACGGGGACAGGGTTACGCCATCCCCGAGGATCCTGATCCGGCCATCTTCGAGATCTTCGAGAACCCCCGGGATGTGCGTCACCTGAACTGCAGCGGCCCGTATCGTCACCTGGAACCCGGGGAAGAGGTCACCTGGACCCTGGCCATCGTCATGGGACGCAGCCTCTCGGAATTGAAAGAGAACACCGTTCAGGCCCAGATCCAGTTTAGCAAAGGTTACATCGGGACGGCTCCGCCGCCACCGCCGGGGCTGACCCTGACGCCGGGCAACAGGATGGCCTTTTTGACCTGGGACGATTCGCCGGAGGAAGTGGAGGACGTCATCAGCGGCATCAAGGACTTCGAGGGGTATCGGGTTTACCGGAGCGACAATGGTTTGCCCGGGTCCTGGGAGCAGTTGGCCGAGTATGACATCGCCGGCGACAGCACCGGCCGGGCCGTTCAGGTCAAATACACACGTGGCAACGCCGTTGTGAACTTGGGTTTTCACAGCTACTATAAATCGGCAGATTTCACTTATGTGGAGGGTGAGTATCTCATCGAGTTCGCCAGCGACACCAGCTTCACGGTATATAACAACACGCAGCAAACGCTTTACAAATACGACCAAACCGCCCGAGACTCGCTGCGGTGGAATGTTTTCTGCGTCGTCGACTCCGATGACACCTCCTTTACATACCCGCCGGCCATTTCCGGCAACGATTACGTGGCCCCCTATGTGGACGGCGGCCTTATCTACATGAACGGATTTTTCTTCTACATCGCCGAGGGCGACTCCAGCGAACAACACCCACCGGGAACCCTGTACAACCCTCAGGGCGGGGATCTATTCACCGTGCGCACCTTTTTCAACGAGCCTATCGGCGACCAGACCGGCCTTTTTTACTCCTATTCCGACGCCGGTTTGACCAACGGGCTGACCTACTATTACTCGGTGACTTCCTTCGATAAAGGTTTGAAGGAGCAGGGACTGGAGTCCCTGGAGAGCGCCCAGAGCGGCACGAAATACTCCATTGTTCCGCGCACAGACGCCGCCGATGTGGATGGCTCCACAACCTGGTCTACCGAGAACAACAGGTTAGTCCATCACGCGGGGGCGGCCACGGGGTCTCTGTTTGTGACCATCGCTCAACCGGCTTATCTCACCGGGGAGGACTACGCCATCACCTTCATGCGTGCTGTTGAGGTGAGGCCCAAGGCCGGCTACTGGTCACTTGCCAACCTGACCACTGGCGCGGTGCTGCTGGATTCCATGACCACCCTGTTGGGTGAGGCCAA
>CBDUWG010000228.1:0-3945 GCA_965370845.1 uncultured bacterium | reverse complement strand
CACCTATGAGGCCTCCCTTGTCAAGAGAAAATAGTTCTCCATCAAGCCGGTGGGGTGACCGACCCTGCACTTCCACCCCAGTGGCAGTCGGCAGTAGGCAGGGCCCGACCCATCCCTTCCCCGAAGGTACTCAGATTAACCCCACCGCAACTGATGCGCCGACCATTAGACGGCGAATAAAGAATAGAAGGCAATATGTTGAGATATGATCCTCAAAAAGGGCCGGATCCGGATGTTTGGCTTGGTTTGGATGAGTCGGAACGCATCGATCTTGTACGATCGTACCACAAAAAGCGAAGAGTCAAACTCCCAAACGACAAGCTACACGCTCTGTTTCACGTAATAGTGGAGAATCAGGTGGCACTCTGCAATGAGACCCCGGTCAAAGGGACTCTGCTGAGACTCATTAGCGAAGGTCTTGCTAGGCACGATGCTGTTCACGCAATCGGCAGTGTGCTTGCTGCTCAGATATATGAAACTTCCAAATCTGGCAGTGAAGTGGAAAATCCTGAGGATGAATATTACTCCAAGCTCAATTCTCTCACGGCAGCCTCGTGGTTGAGTAATGCAGATGAATAGAAGAACGCCGTCTATCCCGCGCGTTCAGCCGTGGGTGGTCAAATTCCGGTCTTCTCAAAGTCAAAACAAGTCCTTCCCACCGCAACTGATGCGCTGACCGTTAGCTGTCTGCCTGCAAAACCGAGGTGATCATGGGGACCTCTCGTGAGAGCGTCTTGAAGGATATCCTGGATCGGCATACCCTGCGTCGGATGGCGTGGGGCCGCTCGTACCAACGGGGCGAAGACTATTTTGCCGGCGGGAGGATCCGTGCTCTTGCGGAACATGAGGGGATCATCACGGCCGGTGTTCTCGGGACGCGGGAGTATCGCGTCAAGTTGTGGGTCGCGGATGGGGACCTCGAATTCTCATGCACCTGTCCTGTGGGAACCGATGGGGCCTTCTGCAAGCACTGCGTGGCCGTCGGTCTGGCCTGGCTCGAACAGGGCTCCGAGGGCGGGCCGGTTCCCAAAAAAGCCACTAAACCCGCCGTCACCATGGATGATGTCCGCACCTATCTGGCCAGGCTGGAAAAGGACGAGGTGGCCGATATGCTCATGAAGCAAGCAATGGAGGACTTTCACCTGCGTCAGCGGCTACTCCTCTCGGCGGCTAAGAGAAGGCCCGCAGGGCTTGATCTGGCGGCTTACCACCAGGTCATCGACAGGGCCATCGAACCCGACGACTTCGTCCGCTATGACGAGATGTACGACTACATCCGGGGCGTCCATGACACTATCGACTCGATCGCGGAGTTGCTCAAGGAAGGTCGTGCTGCCGAGGTCATCGAGCTGGCCGAGCACGCCCTGACCGTGGCCGAGGAGGCCATAAACGAAGTCGATGACTCCGACGGCCTGATGGGCAGCATCCTCGCACGGCTCCAGGAGCTCCATCTCGAGGCCTGCCGGAAGGCCAAACCGAACCCCGAGGAGTTGGCCCGACGCCTCTTCGAGTGGGAGCTTCATGCAGATTGGGACACGTTCTCTGGCGCGGCCGAGACCTATGCCCGGATCCTCGGCAAGAAAGGTCTGGCCGTTTACCGAAAGCTCGCCGAGAAGGAGTGGGCGCGCGTCCCGGAACTGAAACCCGGGCAAAAGGATTCTGACAAGTGGGGGAAACGCTTCCGGATCACCCACATCATGGAGACACTGGCTCGTCAAAGCGGCGATGTCGAGGCGATCGTCACCATTAAGAAACGTGATCTTTCCTCCGCGTATGCCTACCTCCAGATCGCCGAGACCTACCAGCAGGCGCGCAAGCGCGATCTGGCGCTGGAGTGGGCCGAGCGTGGGATAAAGGCTTTCCCGCAGCAGACCGACTGGAGGCTCCGTGAGCTCCTGGCCACAGAGTACCACCGCCGGAAACGTCATGACGAGGCCATGGCTCTCATTTGGGCCACGTTCACGGAACAGCCATCCCTGGCCCAGTACCGGAACCTGAAGAGACACTCCGACCGGATCGGCCAGTGGTCGTTCTGGCGGCCAAAAGCGCTGATTACCATGCGCGAGCGGATAGCGAAGGCGAAGCGGGAATCGCAGAAAAAGCGTTGGCCACAGTTCTTCCGGGCCGACCATTCGGAGCTGGTGCGGGTTTTCCTCTGGGAGAAGGACGTCGAGGCCGCCTGGCGCGAAGCTCAGCAGGGCGGCTGTTCCAACGATCTTTGGTTGGAGCTTGCCGCCAAACGGGAAAAGGATCACCCCGAGGACGCCCTGACCGCCTACCAGAAGCAGATCGAGCCGACTCTGGCTCAAACGAACAATGAAGCCTACCGGAGGGCGGTGGGGTTTCTACGGCAGATTCACCATCTGATGGACCGGCTGGGTCGGAGCGGAGAATTCGCCCGATACCTGGAATCGGTCCGCACAACCTACAAACGCAAGCGGAATTTCATAAAGCTGCTCAATCGAGCGAAATGGTCTTGACGCTGGCAAGAGATCAGAGATTAGAGATCAGAAAAAAGAAGAACCGATCCTTGATCCTCGATCCTGGATCCTGGTGAAAGGCGAGAGGGACGGAGTATGATATCATTCCGAGTTCCGCGCTCCGAGTTCCAAACTCATTTTTACATTCCTGATCTCTGGTGGGGTGGAGGTGCCCTGATCTCTTTCCTTTCCCGAATCCCGAACCCCGGTTTTTACTTCAATCCAGCCAGATAAAATTCCTCACAAGAATAACATTCCAAAAAACCCAAACTCAAAAAAATAAATTAACACTTGACAGGAGACAAAGAATATGTTATATTTGGAACGTAAAACCGAAATGGTCGAAAATTAGAGGAGGTGAATTTCATTGAAGGCAACAATTAAAAAAGGAATCATCACCCAGGGGGCACGGAAGATATTTTCCAGATATGGTTTTCTTAAAACAACTGTGCAGGAAATAGCCAAAGCCGCTCGCATGGGCAAGGCATCCCTTTATCATTATTTCGAGAGCAAGGAAGACATTTTTCGAGAGGTTGTTGAACAGGAACACCGATTCTTAACAGAAAAAATTCAGGAAGCAATTCGCAAAGTCGATGCTCCACAAAAAAAGATCAGCGCCTATGTGAAGACCCGGATGAAACATCTCAACGAGCTGGCCAACATCCATAGCGCTCTGAAAGACGATTACCTGGATCATTATGCCTTTATAGAGGAAATCCGCGAGAGAAACTTTCGACAAGAAATAGAGACAATTCAAGCAATCTTGAAAGAGGGTGTACAGAAAGGTGTCTTTGTAATCCGGGACATAAAATTGACTTCTTTTGCCATTATTTCAGCATTAAAAGGTCTGGAATACCCGTGGACGGTGAAGACACCTTTACCAGAAGTAGAAAAGAATGTTGACAAATTGCTGGATGTGCTTTTTAATGGCATTGTGAAAAGATATATTCCTCTTCCCAGGTGAAAGGTGGAAACTGTATTAGATGGAGGGGCAATATTGCCAGAGAGATGCTCTCGACGAGCTAATTAAGGAGCAGAATCATGGAACAGGAAAGTAAGGTCACCCAAGCTGTCAAAGAGGCGGTGGTGAGAGCGGCCGAGCGGGGTGAGGATCTGAGAACAAAGGTGGCTGAAATTACCAGAGAGATTGTTAGGAAAGCATTGGAGAAAGCCGAGCCTACTAAAGAAAAAGTGGAAGCAGTGGCCAGGGATGCTATGAAAGGAGTTATTCGAGGAGCCGAAGAGACAAAAATGAAAGCCGTAGAGTTAACCAAGCAGGCTGCCAGGGGCATCATTGAGGGAACCAAGCAGGCTGGCGCAAAAGCTGCTGATCATTCCGCACATGCCGCCGAGGCAACTCTGGAGGCTACCAGGAACGCGGGTGATAAAGCAGTAGAAATGGCCAGGGATGCTTTAAAAGGTCTCTCTGAAGGTGCGAAAGAGGTTTTTAAAAAGAAAGAAGAAT
>CBDUWG010000227.1:0-3967 GCA_965370845.1 uncultured bacterium | reverse complement strand
CCACCTAACCAGCCCCAGCTTCTAGCCGGCATTGTAGAGTCCCACCTCCTCCAGACCCCTCAGCCCCCTGAGCATATACCGGTCGATGAGCTCC
This sequence comes from uncultured bacterium, assembly GCA_965370845.1. Taxonomy (GTDB): domain Bacteria; phylum SM23-81; class SM23-81; order SM23-81; family SM23-81; genus DAOVRJ01. Next base: position 3,873 of record CBDUWG010000227.1, on the reverse strand, counting down.
ATGGTCATGGAGGCCAACCCCGCCGGGATAAAGGGCAGTCCGAATTTGAGAATATTTTTTATCAGCCGGGTGGACAGTGAGGGAGAAAGCCGCCGCCAGATGACCGGCAACAGAATGGCCAGGGTGAGGGCCGATGCGATGAGATTGCTCAGAAATACGCCGACCACTCCTTTGCCTAAATGAACTACCAGGAGGATGTTAAGACCTAAAGTGAGCAGGACATTGAAAAACCGATAGGCGATGAACCTCCCCGATCTTTCCTCCATCCTTAGCAATAGATAGGAAAAAGTCGACAGGGCGTCGAAAAATAGAATGCCGCTGGCCATTTTAAACAGAGGACCCATTCCCGGACGACCGAGAAGCAGGTGCGAGAGGAAATTTGAGGAGAAAAACAGCACAAAAAAGAAACACACTGAGGTAAAAGCGGTCATAAAAACAACGGTAGAAAGAATTCTATTCTTACCGTCACGGCTCTCTTCCAGGGTATAGAAACGCAGAAAGGCACTATCCGATCCGTAGAGAAATATAATGTTGGCGAAGGCCACGAAGGTGAAAACCAGGGCTACCACGCCGTATTCAGCCGCGGACAGATAGTTCGTGTACAAAGGTAAAAGCAGAAAACCAATTGCTCGGCTTGCTATGTGGCCCACGCCGTAGATGGCCGAGTGCTTGGTCAGTCTTCTCAGATCATCAAAAGTACCCATGAGAGCCCTTAGGAGGACAGGTCCAGAAAATAAGTATCCCGAAACAGGCCTTTGGCGCCGAAGGTCTCCTTAAACTTTCCCAGTCCCCAGTTCGGCTCCATGTTCAAGGTAAAGGTCCCGAAATCCAGATACATAAATCCCCGTTGCCGTCCCCAATTCATGATCTCATGAAAGAGCAGATTTACGCTTCTATATCTCTGAAACTCCTGGCGATGACTTATGTAAAAAGCCAGCATCACCCGCGGATTGCAAAGGAACAGAACTACCCCGGCGACATGTTCCCCTTTCAGGTAGGCGGAGAAAAGTCGAATCTCATCGGGCAAAAGGGTCTTCAGCCGCAAGAGCTCCTCCAGCTTATGAGTTGGCGCCACATTGTGCCTCATCCTCAGGTTGTTGCATAAGATCCGGTAAAAGCCCTCATAGTCGTCCGATTCCCTGACGGTGATCTTCAATTTCTGAGCCTTTCTGGTAGCCGTCCGGGCCTCGCTCTTAAATGAGGACAGAACATCCACATCCCGGCCTGGCAACGGAACCACGCTGGTTAACTCTCGCCTCAGATATCTAAATCCGTGCTTCAGCAAGGCGAAATCGATGTAATTATTAGGTTGAGCGCTGTAGAAAAGAGGAGGTGCGGTCAGCTCTGCCCGTTTAAAATGCCCGCTGCGCAGGTGATCGACGAAAGCCTCCACCACCAGATGGGATTCCCGTATTCCCAGACGGGGACGCACCACAAAGCCCCCATACGAGGCTCCGGCATGGGAGAAAAGGCCTTTTGCTCCCTTTACCTCTTTAACAACCGCAGGCAAAAGGGCAAGAGTTCGATTCTTCTTTTTAAAAATCAGGTGATGAGATTGGAAACGATCGGGCGGATGGTAATCCAGAAATCGCTGGCGATGGAAGAGTGTCCCGTTTTCGGCGGTCTTGACGAACTTCTCCCATCGCGGACGAAATTCGGCCCGGTAGATCTCAATGTCTACGCACATCGTCGTCCCCCGATCCCTAACGAAGCAAAGCGATCTTGCCCACCTTTGTTTTGCCGGCCCCATTATACGCTACAAAGATATAGATTCCGCTGGCTACCCTCACTCCCTGGGCATTCTTTCCATCCCAGCCAGCCTGATTCAGGTTGTTGGAAAGCAGAGGAATCTCCCTGAGCAACTCCCCGAAGAGGCTGAAGATGCAAACCGTTGAGCCATCGGCCAGCCCATGGAAGGTTAATAGACCATCGCCTGTTTCGGGAAAAAATGGACTCGGATAGACCAAGACCGCATCCATAGATTCAATGGGCGAGATGGTCCCCGACTCACATCGACTCAAACCCATATCCGTGGCCAGCCAGATCTCTCCCGTGCGCTCGTTAATGGCGATATCCTGCACCTTGTTCGACACTAGACCGCTATTGACCATAGTGAAATGCGTCCAAGTAACCCCATCCGCTGCCAAACGGCTCACCCCCCCATCGGTGCCCACCCATATGTTGTTACGCGCATCGACGGCGATCACATTCACCGACTCGTTGAGCAAATCGCTGACACTGGAAAAATAGAAACCGTTGAATTTCATAATACCCGCCGCCGTCCCGATCCACATCCTCCCCTCCTTATCAACACAGATGGCGGAGACATTGTCGCTGACGATCTGGTAGGGATCAGGGCTGTCCTCGCTGTACGTCAGCCATGCAAACAGAGGGTCGTCATCTGATTTGTCAAAGGGGGTGCCGGCATCGTCGAAGCGGGACATGCCTTCCTGCCGAGCTCCAATCCACTTTGTCTGCTGGGCATCGATGGCTAAAGTTTGAACCTCGGTAAAGACCAAACCATCCCTGACAGAATAGGCGGTCCATAGGGAGAGAGTAGAATCGCACACTACCAAGCCGGACTCAACTCCCAAATAGTTCAAAAACCAGTAGTTACCATGTTGATCCTGGGCGATGTCCGTGACTACCACGTAGTTGGGATTCTGGATGATTCCTTCCAGACCACTGTTCTCTTCGTTAAGGTGGAACCAGACATCGTCCTCTTTGGTTAAGGTCCCACCGTCGTCAAGAACGCAGGCGCCATCGCCCCAGGAGCCGAACCACTTGCGGCCCAGGTGATCGACGAACAAGCCCAACAGTCTGTCACCAGTCTCCAGCCCGTCGGACTCGTCGAAGATGGTCCATTGGTTATCGGCTAAACGACAGGCCTTAGCTGTCCAGCCTGGGGCAATGGTGGAAATCCACAAATGTTCGTCATGGTCCAGGACCACACGTTCGATGTTGTTTCGAGCGGGACCATCGCTGAGATGCTGAATCCAATTTTCGCCCACGGCGTGCAGCACACCCCCACCGTCGGTCCCCACCCACAAAACTCCCCAGCTGTCCATGGCCAGGGAGGTTATGGTCTCGTCCTCCAGAATGGGAACCCACTCCGGGATGAACCCCAACCGGCTATCGCACATATATAAACCGAGCGCTGTTCCTGCCCATATCTTGGAACCACTGACCAGCAGGTCGTACACGGTCGTATTGAGCGGCAGCCCCAAGCTCCACGAGACCCAGATGCTCTCTTGAAAGGCGCTTACGCCTCTGTTGGTGCCCGCCAAGAGCATCGAGTCCACCATAGCAAAACAGTTAACTTGGTTGTCAGAGAGGCCATGGGAGATATCGTAGCTCGTCCAGTTAGCCGAGTCCTGCAGGTTGGGAACGAAGTCCGGATGACGATAACGAGCCCTGGCCACACCCCCCTCCATCCCCACCCAGATCTCGTCGTTCCAGTCCAAAAAGGCGCGGACATTTTTTACCGGCACACCCTTCTCGGAAAGGTAATTTTCCTTCCAAAAATAATCGCCCTCGCCTTCGTTCCAGACGAAGAGGCTGATTCCTTTCTCTGTCCCCACCCAAATTCTATCTCCGCTGGCCAGGATGGCACCGACCACCTTGCCGGCAACGCCATCGAACTCGGTATAGGTCGTCCAGTGGTCTTTCGAGGGATCATAGGTCGACACTCCTCCGCCGTTGGTCCCAAACCACAGTTTTCCCCGACCATCGACGCTCAGTGCTAACACATCGATATGCCCCAACCCGTCCTGGCTGGTGTACTTTCGGATGGACTCCTGCGTCACTTCCAATTTGAGGACCCCTCCAGAGGTGGCACACCAGAGATCATCCTCCAAGATCCGTAGGTCCCGG
>CBDUWG010000226.1:0-4011 GCA_965370845.1 uncultured bacterium | reverse complement strand
GCCTGAATCTCGCTTAGCTTCTCGGTGGTGGCCACCACATCGATCCACTCTCCGTATCGGCTCCCGGCCACGTCCAGGGCCCGGGGCAAGCGGCTCATCTCCTCTGGGGTCTTGGCGTAGATGCGCACCAGGCTCTTGATCTCGGCCTGGGCCGTTGGAATGAGGATAAGGCTCAGCAGAGCGACAGAGAAAAGGATGGCGAATAACTTTGCCCATTTCTTCATCAGGTCCTCCTTCTTGAAAGGATGGCGGTTGACGTGCTTTTTTATTTGACCCTGATCAGATGATGATCGAGCTCGCCGACGTTCTTCGATGGTTCCGATTTGCTGTTCTCTCCATCCACGCTCAAAGTGATCATTCAGTTGCCGCTTTCCCAACCTGTCTGGCCATTCCCTACGGAGCCGACTCCAAAAACTGCCTGTCGAACTCGCCCACCGGACCCGACGGGACCGACTTGTTCCCCACGGCGTCCACCGCCCTGACCAGAGAGTAGTGGCTGCGGCCCGGATCTTTGGTCAGGCCGGGGTCCTCATCTAAGTAAGATGTATCAGCTGTGCTTCCCAGGGAGTTGGCCGGGGCGGGCTGAAAATCCCACAGGGTATCGCGGTAGACCACGTAGTGGTCCACGCCTTCATCGTCCTGCGCAGGTGACCAGGACAAGACCAGGGCCGTGTCGGCCAGGCTCAGGGTCAGACCGGTTACCTGCTCGGGAGGCTCCACATCCTCGCCGATCATCCAGGCCCCGGTGATGGTCACGTCGTCGATGTACATGCCCTCGGCATCGTGACCGCTGTAATTGGTGTGGAAGATGAACTTCACCTGTACTGTGTCTGTGTCGTAGGCGGAGAGATCGTACTCGTCGGCAAGCCAGTCGTTGCCCATGTACAGGGAGTCCAGAGCTCCGCCACTGCCGAAGTAGTCCAGGGTATCCCACTGGGCGTCCTGGCCCACCACCACGTAGAGACCGTCGGAGCCGTAGATGGTCACGTCGTACCAGGTCCAGAAGGTCAGTCTGGACTCCGGCCCCAGCACGATCTCCGGCGAGAGCAAATAGGCATCCATGTTGTCTACATACTCCCATGTGCCCTCCAGGCCACTATACCAACTGGTGGAGCCGGAGTGGCTGCGGTGGGTGGACAGGTGCCAGTGATCGTTATTCCCACCGTGGGTCCATGATCCCTGTCCGCTCTCCATGTCGTCGGCGAACCCGCGGGACCCAACGGCCAGCAGGAGACCATCCACGAAGGCATATTCTCCTCCGGCATCTATGTCCAGCCGCAGGGGCAGGGAGTGATGCGCCGGGCAGGAATCGGCGATGGCCAGATGGTAGGAAACCCCGGAGACGGCAGAGCTGTCCGGCTCGATGGTCCCGAAGGAGGCTGAATCCACCAGCACGGTTGCGTACTCATCCAGCGCAAAGAGATGAGCCGACACGCCCGCAGCCATGCCCAGACCTGTATTCTGCAGAACAAGGGCCAGATCCAGCTGCTCACCTGGCTGCGGCACTCCATTGCCGCCATCGTCAATGATACAACTGTAGTAGACGATGATCGGCTCCACGCTCTTCAACCTCAGTCTGCTGTACCAGGTATGAGCCGCGCCATCCTCAATTTCAAGGTCTAGAGAGAGGATCTGTCCGTTGGTGCAGCTCTCGGAAACTTGAATTTGATAGTCGCTGCTAACCGTATCGCCGGGGCTCAGATCCCCATAACTTCCCGTGGAGTCCAGCACGCTGACCAGCTCATCGGAGGCCCGCAGCACGGCCGAGACACCGTAGGCGACCCGAGAACCATAGTTTTTCAGGGTCACGGACAGGCCGATGGTCTCGCCGGGGTTGATCTCCCCGTTACCATTTTCTACCGAATCGTCAATGGAGTATTTCAGCCGGGCGATATACGGCCCATCGGAGATCACCGGGACGGAGCCCAGATGAGGTAAAAAGTCCCGGGCAGTGACCGTCACATTCAGCGAATCGAGGCTGGGCACGGTCAGGTCCAGCACGATCTGGCCATTGGCCCCTGTGTAGCCCCGCTGGTACAGACCACCGGAGCTGGTCACGCAGACCAATGCTCCTTCCATAGGGCTGCCATCGTCGGTCACAGTGATCTCAAAGCTGGTCGGACCCTGGGGAACCTCGTCCGGGTAGAGAACCTGCAGGGTCTCGGGGGTATCCGTCCAGATGGGCATCTCCGGATCACCCAGCAGGTTGACCTGATACTGGTGTATGCGGTAGACGTTCTCCTGACGCGACTTGGGCGCGTAGAATGCCTTGGAAGCAGCCAGCGTAGCCCCGATGTGCGTCTGGCCCCCCACGAACAGCTCGTAGAAAAATCGGTTGTCGTAGATGTCGGAGTAGCCATACCCGGGATTTCCCGGAGAGCCCCAACCGTAGCGGCTGTTGCCCACAAAGGCCACGCCTCCGCCGTCGGGGTTGTTGGTCCAGTGCTCGGCTATGCAGTCATAGTCGAAGGCCGCCGGCCAGCAGCCGATGGAGTACAGGATAGAGGGGCGGGTGGCGTTGGTCAGAGCATCCATGTCGGAACGGTAGAAGGAACCGCTGCCCATGGACATCACGTCGTACCAGCAGTGACCGTCATGATTGACCAGGTTCTGGCCCTGGTTAAAATAGTAGCGGGCAGAGTCGGCGCTCTCGTTGCCCAGGGATTCGTAGAGCTTCTTGATGGGATCGAACCGGGCGGGCACCGATTGATCATCGATCATGTTCTTGTGCACCGCGCCATCGGTGTAATCGGGAAAACCCCAGAGCACTTCCGCCAGAAAGAGCATACGCAGCGGGTGATCCAGCTGTGGTGTTTTTTCATAGAGCAATATCTTGTTGACCCAGGCCACCGCTTCGGCCGGCGAGCTGACCGATGCTCGTCCCACGAAGACATCCGGGTAGAGATCGACACTGTCGGCCACCTCGCCGTAGATATGATCGCCGTCGGCGTCCCAGGAGCCGTCCAGGTCGGAGAAGTACAGATCGGCCCGGATGCTATCCTCCTTGGAGTGATGGTTGGCCTCGCAGGTCATGGCATAGGCGCTTCGAGAGGGAATCACATTTGTGTCTCCTCCCAATAGCACCCATTTGGTTCCCCAGGTTCCATAGGCATCGATGATGAAATTGCGAATCTTCTCCCGCACATCATAGCCGGAGTAGTTGCTCTCGATCCACTCCCGGGTGACCACCGTGTCGGAGATGCCCTTCTGGCCCTTCCAATCGGCAAGCGGCTGGAACTCATCCACATAGCTATCTCTGGTGATGATAACATACTCGTAATCCCCGGGAGACAGGGATTTCGAGGGGACCTTCCCCGGCCGGGGTGCCATGAGGCTTACCTCTGCTGAGTTGAGCACCATGCTCTCCACCAATCCCTCATAGAAGCGGCGATCCTTCTCCCCGCGCCGGCCTGCCGGACGCGCCTTTCGTGCACCCGGTGAGCTGTGCAGACGAAAGCGGATGCTGCGGCAGAACTGCAGCTTCTTCCGGGCAGGTGTGTACACCAGCGGACAGATCTCCAGATCGGCCAGATGGTAACCGGCCAGATAGCCGCTGCCGGTTACACGAACAGCCTGGGCGGGAAACGGTTCCCTGGACCTGTAGATGAGCTGCTCAGGCTGGACGAAGGAGACCTTCTCCAGCTCGGCCGGGGACAGGGAAAGGATCTGCGGCGGCTGGGCCGGGTATATTTCGTACTCCCCGGGTAGATCCGCCAGATCCATCTTCAGGATCTCCACTCTGTCGACCCTCGCTCCCGGCGGAATGGCCACGCGGACTATCTTTACGGGTAGCTGGGGCCGGCCCGGCTGGCGCAGGATGTCCAGTCCCTGCATGAAGACCTGATCATAGCCGTCCCGGGCGGAAAAAGAGAGATCGGCCTGAGAGAAATCTACCGTCAGGTCGATGGTTTCGGCGATGGTGGTGGTACAGAGCAGAATGACCATGAGGGGTATGATAACAAGTAGGTTTCTGAGGCTCATGGGTCCTCCCTATTCGTTAATTGTGATTCG
>CBDUWG010000225.1:0-4015 GCA_965370845.1 uncultured bacterium | reverse complement strand
TTTGCCGAAAACAAGAGAATAAAGGCTTCCTCCCTCGTTGATCCTAACTCCACAGATACCCCTTTTCCCCTCCTCGATGACACAGCGATGGGCACACAGGTCACATCTGACCTTCTTGCCCTTTAGGCGGCGGAAGAACATGGCTTCCTTCATAGCTTACTTCCCGTTCCTCAAATAAGTCGGCGTTAACCTTTGATGCAACCTGCGGGCTTCAGACAGGCCACCTTGTGAGCCAACCCTGATTGGTGAATGGTGTCGATGACCGCCGTCACATCCTTATAGGCTCCCGGGGCCTCCTCAGCCAATCCAGCTTGGGAATGTCCGCGCACATAGATGCCCTTGGACTCCAGCTCGCGGATCAGATGCTCGCCCCGCCAGATTTTCTTGGCCTTCTTCCGGCTCATCCGGCGACCAGCACCGTGGCAGACAGAGGCGAATGCCTCCTGCTCGCCGCGCTCAGCACCCACCAGGATGTAGGAGGCGGTGCCCATGGTGCCTCCCACGATCACCGGTTGGCCAAAACCCTGATAGGCCGGGGGCAAGTTCTCCCGTGAGGGCCCAAAAGCCCTGGTGGCCCCTTTTCGGTGAACGTAAACTTCCTTAACTTGGCCGTCGATCTTGTGTCGTTCTACCTTACAAGTATTATGCCCGATGTCGTAGAGCATGTGAAGATCGGCCCGGGGAAACACCCTCTCGAAACCAAGCCTGACCAAATGGGTGATGACCTGCCGATTGGCAAAAGCGTAATTGATGGCACAGTTGACCGCTGAGAAGTACCTTTTTCCCTCCGGCGATTCGATGGGGGCACAGACCAGCTCCCGCTCCCTTATGGGAATACCGTACTTCCGAGAGGCGGAGGCCAGCAATTTGAGATAGTCGGTGCCCACCTGATGGCCCAGAGCTCGAGATCCGCAATGGATGGTCACCACCACATCTTCAACAGCCAGCCCGAATTTCCGGGCGACCTCCGGGTTGTATATCTCTTCCACCCTCTGGATCTCCAGATAGTGATTGCCGGATCCCAGGGTTCCCACCTGTCTTCGTTCTCTCTTCAGAGCCATCTGACTTACAGCGGAAGGGTCCGCTCCAGACACCATACCACGGTCCTCGGTATAATCAAGGTCCTCCTGGGTCCCGTACCCGTGAGAGACCACCCACTGGGAACCCGTGTTGAGCACATCCTCAAGCTGCGAGCCGGACAGAGAAATCTCCCCCCGTGATCCCATTCCGGCGGGAACGAGCGCGAACAGGATATCGACGAGCTCCTTCAGTCGGGGTTTCACATCGTCCCAGATCAAACCTGTCTTCAAGGTCCTCACGCCACAGTTCACGTCGAAACCCACACCACCCACGGAGATGACCCCTCCCACCTGCGGATCGAAGGCAGCCACTCCCCCGATGGGAAATCCATATCCCCAGTGGGCGTCGGGCATGGCCATGGAGAAACGTTGAATGCCTGGAAGACAGGCAACGTTGCTCACCTGCTCGTAGACCATGTGGTCCATTTCCTCAACCAGCTGTTGACTGGCAAAGATGAGTCCCGGCACGATCATCCCCCCTGTTTTGGGGATGATCCATTCATATTGCTCCCGCTTTTTCAGTATGTTCAAATCCAATTGACGATCCCCATACACAAAATCCCCGGTCAAACCTCACAGATCCACCACGCAGCGGGCCACATACTGATCTCCCTCCCGGCCCACATATAGCATGGCATAGGTGGCAGCCTTGACCTCGGTTTTGGGGTGATGTCGCCGTGAATCCAACGTCTCCCCCCAGGCCAGACCACTCAGCTGGGAGCTGGACATAGAGTCCACCCGGAAATCGGTTAAGACCATCTGGCGGATATCCGCCTCGGAGAGAAGGTGGTTCAGCCACTCTACGAAAAGCTCGGCCTGGTCATTCCCCTGGCATTGCACGGATACCTTCTGCCTGGGTTGAACCTGTCCCACCTCCACCATCAAGTTGAACATCGCCCGGGCTGCCTGAGAGAAAGCTTCCTCCATGGTGGAACCCCGACCGACAATGCCCATATCCGCCTGATGCTCGAAGTAGCTATAGGAACCGCTGGGCGTATCCACCAGAACCTCCGCGAGAGTGGCACCTCACCGGCCGCGCAGCTTCCGTTTGGCCACCATTTTCTCCAACCAGGGTAGTTTGTCCAGAATGAGGATGCCGTTCAGATGATCGATCTCATGTTGCAGGACTCGGGCCTTGAGTTCTTCCGCCTCGATGGTTATCTCTTTGCCGTCCAGGTTCAAACCACGCACCAGGGTTTTTTCGCTGCGCATCACATCCACACAGATCCCCGGACAACTCAGGCAGCCCTCCTCCATGCCAGCCTGCCCCTGACGCTCAAGAATCACCGGGTTAATCAGAGAGATGAGGCCATCGCCAACATTCACAGTGATCACACGCTGGGAAATACCTACCTGGGGCGCGGCCAAACCAATGCCCTGGGATGCAACCATGAGCCTGAACATACCCTGGGTAAGCCTGACCACCTGGTCGTCTATGTTTTTCACCGGTGTGGATGTGCAGCTCAAAATCTCATCAGGATAGATGACGATGCTCAACTTGGACATCTTCGAATTCCCGCCCCCTCTGACAGGAGACCGGCTCCCTGGGATAAACACGTCCATACACTCTCTATACGAGGCGATTTTGGGGTTTCAAACTTACCACGGTGGGCTTCAATTCGTGAGCTTCTTCATCGGTCACAGCCACATAGGAGATGATGATGATCTCATCCCCCACCTGACCCAGGCGAGCCGCGGGACCCTTCAGACAGATGGTGCCGGACCCGGCCTTCTCCTCGATGACGTAGGTCAGCAGGCGGGCTCCGTTGTTGAGGTTCACCACTTGAACCCGCTCCCACGGTAGAACATCAGCGGCATCCATGATCTTCCTGTCGATACCGATGCTACCCTCATAATACAGCGTTGTAGCGGTTATCGTGGCCCCGCGAATTTTGGATTTGCACATCGTCCTCAACATGGTTCCTCCTGGAAGAACCGATCAAGTTCCTTTTCTGGTTTTCTTCCCATCTCGTCGAGGAATCTTCAGAGCTTCCTCGACCAATTTCAGGGCGCAGAACTCTCCGCACATGGTACAGACATCCCCCGTGTGCGGTTGGCTTTCTTCCCGCACTCTGCGTGCATACTGGGGATCTATGGACAGATCCAACTGACGCTCCCAATCCAACAGCTTCCTGGCTCTGGACATCTTCAGATCCCAATCCAAGGCTCCCACAACCCCTTTGGCGATGTCCCCGGCATGAGCGGCGATGCGTGTGGCGATAACCCCCTCTTTTACCTCCTGAACGGTGGGTAAACGCAGATGCTCTCCGGGCGTAACGTAACAGAGAAAATCAGCTCCAACACTGGCTGCCAAGGCTCCGCCAATAGCGCAGGAGATGTGATCGTAGCCCGAAGCCACGTCAGTGACCAGGGGCCCAAGCACATAAAAGGGAGCCCCGTGGCAGAGTTTCTTCTCCAAAAGCACGTTGGCCTCGATCTGATCGATAGGCACATGCCCGGGCCCCTCGATTATCACCTGAACATCTCGCTCCCAGGCCCGCTCAGTCAGCTCACCCAACACGATGGTTTCCTGAACCTGGGCCCGGTCGGTAGCATCAGCCAGGCATCCGGGCCGCAACCCATCGCCCAGGCTGAGGGTAAGATCGTACTTGACGGCCAAATCCAGCAGGCGGTCAAACTGCTCATAGAGAGGGTTTTCCCGCTCATTGGCCACCATCCAGGTGGTTAAAAAGGCCCCGCCACGGCTGACGATGTCCATCAAACGACCCTGCATTCTCAGCCTGGACAGCGCCTCCTGGGTCACGCCGCAGTGGACGGTGATAAAATCCACCCCCTCCTGGGCCTGTTTCTCGATCACCTGAAATATTTTCTCATCGGCCATCTTCACCAGAGCGTTCTTTTCGGCAATGGTCTCGATAACCGCCTGATAGATGGGCACAGTACCCAGAGGAACCGGACAGTTTCGCAAGATCTCC
>CBDUWG010000224.1:0-4021 GCA_965370845.1 uncultured bacterium | reverse complement strand
CTCGTTGGACTCGAACCCGGCCATCTCCACCAGAAGCTGGTTGTGAGTTTGCTCCCGCTCGTCGTGACCGCCCCCCAGACCGGCGCCGCGATGACGGCCCACGGCATCAAACTCAGCGATGAAGATGATGCAGGGAGCATTTTTCTTACCCTGTTCAAACAGATCACGAACTCGCGAGGCCCCCACTCCCACGAACATCTCCACGAAGTCCGAACCGCTCATGCTGAAAAAGGGAACATCCGCTTCTCCGGCCACAGCCCGAGCCAGCAATGTCTTGCCCGTTCCCGGAGCACCCAGAAGAAGAGCGCCCTTGGGAATCCTGCCACCCAGTTTCTGGAACCGCCCCGGGTCCTTGAGGAACTCGATCACCTCTTGAAGATCCTGCTTAGCCTCGTCGGCACCAGCCACATCGGCGAAGGTAACTTTGGCCTTATCCTGAGTAAATAACTTGGCCTTGCTCTTGCCAAAGGAGAAGATGCCCTTCGGCCCACCCTGCATCTGACGAAAGATGAGCATCCAGATGCCGAAAAGCAGGATCCAGGGCAGCACACCCAGCAGAAGATTGAACCAGTTGACCTTCTTCTCCTCGCCGGTGATAGTCACATCCTTGGCTTCCAGCTCGGTCCGCAGCTCGGACACATCAAAGGGGATGTAAACGTAGAATTTGTTGAATTCCCTGACTTTATCATCATCCAACTTAGTGATTACGCTTTTCAGCTCACCGTGGATGTCCTGATCCACGATGAATATCTGGCTCACGTTATCCTCAAATAGCTGCTGGCGAAATTCACTGTAGGTGATGGTCACTTCTTGTCGACGTGACCGGTTGAAAAACTGAAAAATAGTGATGGAAAAAAGCAGCAGAAGGACCCAAAATAGAAAAGTCCGAGAAACCCTCCGCCAACCGGGGCCCCCTGCTCCATCCTGGGGAGATCTCTTGCCCCTATCGCTCCCCGGGGGCTTTCCCCTGTCCGACCGCCTCTGATTTCTGTCCATTGTGCTCATCACACTACAACCTTTCCAAGGGGAGGTTTACTCCTCCAGCACCCCTATATAGGGCAGATTTCTCATCTTTTCCTGATAATCCAGACCATAGCCGATGACGAACTGGTCAGGAATGACAAATCCCACATAGTCCACAGGTACATCCACCAAACGGCGTTCCTCCTTGTTCAGAAGCGTGCTGATCTTCAGAGAAGCCGGCCGTCTGGTTAACAGATTGGCCCGGATGTACTCCCAGGTCAGACCGGTGTCTACGATGTCCTCCACCACCAGAACATGACGCCCGGAGATGTCGCTGCTGAGATCCTTCAACATGCGCACAACACCCGTGGAGTCTTTGGAATTACCATAACTGGACACGGCCATAAAATCCACCTCATGGGGAATATCCATAGCCCGAATGAGGTCGGAGAGAAAGAGAAAACTGCCCTTCAGGATGCTGACCAGAATGGGCTCCTTGCCCCGATAATCCTCGGAGATCTGCGCTCCCATCTTCTTGATCCTGTCCTGAATCTGCTCCTCGGTGATCAGCACCTTCAATTTAGAGATCATGAAATAAACCCCAGAGAACACCGGACCCATAATACCGATCCGGTCTTTTCGGTGACTTTACAGGAATCGGCAATGCCCTGTCCGACAACCCAAACGATGCCATCTTTGCCCACCAGCAGGGGTATCTCATCCCGCTGGATCCGGGGAATTTTTCGATCGATCAGGTAATCGGACAACTTGCGGGTTCCGTTCATGCCCAGAGGATGAAACCGATCTCCCCGCTTGCGGGTCCTCAGCACAAAAGGACCTTTCAGCTGCGCCCAATCCAAAAATGCCTCAAAGTCATCCCTCCCCCGGGGAGGGCAGGGGATTTGTCCCCGGTCTATCAGCTCCGCCCTCCAGATCAATCCCAGAGAGGTAAGCTCCTTTTTTCCGGGAAGTTCCACAGCCCTACAGAAAGGATGCGGCAGACCCATCCTGAAGATCAGCTCTTTGGCGGCGCGTTCCACCACCACCCCATCGGGCAGATGAACCCGAGATCCAACGGAACCGTCACGGGCCAGGCGAAAAACCCGGTCCACATGATCGTGCCCGATACGTCGAAGATCACCCTTGGTACTTCTGATGAGCTCTCGGATTAGAAATTTCCCAGCAATGTTAAAATAATCCGCAAAAGAGCTTAAATCAAGAACAATTTTGCCATTGAGATCCTTTTTGACCAGCGTATCCAGAAGACTCCGGGACAAATCCTGAAAATAGGCCTTCTCCTCGCTCTCCAGACGGCCGATCCGGTTGAGGGTCTCAACGATATTAGGATTGTATCGCTTTTCCAGTAAAGGAATTAGCTCTCTTCTCACTCTGTTTCGCAGGTGCCGCAATTCCCGGTTGGTCAGGTCCTGACGCGGACGGAGGCGGTGCCGGCGCAGATACGTCTCGATCTGGCGGCGGCGCACCTGGATGAGAGGTCGCACGATGAGGCCCCGGACCGGCGGAATCCCGCTCAGGCCGGTAGAACCGGCTCCACGGAGGATGCGCATCAGCACCGTCTCCGCCTGATCATCGGCGTTATGGCCGGTGGCGATACGCTGCGCCTTTACCCGGGCGGCCACTCGTTCCAGAAAACTGTATCGGGCCAGTCGGGCCTCCTCCTCCAGGCCATGGCCGGCCCTGCCGGGAAGCTCTGCCCGCTCTACGGTGATGGGCAGCTCCAGTCTCTTGGCCATCCGGCGAGTGTACCGGGCATCCTCCCGGGAGCTCTGGCCGCGAAGTCCATGATCCAGGTGGGCCACGTGCAGGTCGATGCCCAGAACACGGCGCAGCTCCCACAACAGGTAGAGCATGGCCACCGAATCCGGACCGCCGGAGACAGCGATCAGCACCCGATCTCCCCGTTCCATCATCCGGTAGGACTCGATGGTCTCGCGCACCTGCTGCAGAAGATCCACATCAGCTCCCATCACTCAGATCATCAGATCTCTGGTTTGCTCCGGGCTACACGCCATCTGGTGAATTTCCCACACCTGCTCATTCCCTGTGGCCGTCACCGTCATGGTCCGATCCTGAGGAGCATCGCTGTATCTGAGCACGATGGCCGCGGCCAGACGGATCAGCGGCTCCGGCGCTCCCCGGCGGATGAGGACCAGGGGGCTGGGGTGCTCCTTGACATCCAGGAGAATATCGTCGGGGGCGCAGAGTTCTCCCAACCGCTGATTCTCGCTCTCATTACGACCCACCACTATTTTGAACACATCGTCCAATCGCAGATGACGGCCCACCTTGAGCAGCTCCAGATCCTGTACAGTTACCGAATCGCTGTGCTGGAACAGATCCCTGAGCCGGCGAGAGAAAATTGGGTCTGTGAGCAGGCATCCGCCTGCCGGGGCCGGGTAGTCCTTGATGCCATAAAAGGCGGCCAGCTCCATCTGCCGCTTGCGCCCACGGCCCCGCAAGTCCAGAAGCCGCTCCCGATCCACCTTTCCCTCCCGCTCAGGGAGAGTTTCGGGCAGCAACCTGGCTGAAAGCGGGCGGAGAATGACCGGCTCATAGCCCGACTCGCGGGCCACCCTGACCAGGGAGCCCTTGTTCTGGGACATGGGACGCTCACCCAGGACCTCCCCGGAGAAGAGGAAATCGGCGCTTTCCCGCTCCATGAGATCTCCGGCTTTGCGGAACATCATGGCATGGCAATCGATGCACGGATTCATGTTACGCCCGTATCCGTTCTTGGGATGGCGGACCATCTCTAAGTGCTCGGTGGTGATGTCCAGGATCCTGTGATCCATACCCAGTTGTCGGGCAGCTTCACTGGCCCGACCCGCCCCAAAGAAGGGGGTGCTGAAGGTCACCCCGATTATCCCAATTCCCTGCTCTTGCAAAACCTTGACGGCCAGGATGCTGTCCAGTCCGCCGGAGAACAGTCCGACACCGACGACCATATCCATGTCCCTAAAAAAGGATAGCTATGCGCAAGTTCGTCAGAAATTTCCCACTACAAATTTAGATTTGCTCTGCGGGGAAGTCAAGGGTT
>CBDUWG010000223.1:0-4024 GCA_965370845.1 uncultured bacterium | reverse complement strand
AGAATCTCATGGCCGTGCTTCTTACAGAAAAATACGGGGATACCCACCCCCCAGATACGCTGCCGGGAGAGACACCAGTCCGGCCGGCTCTCCACGGCGCTGTATATGCGATTCTCGGTGTGTCCCGGCACCCATTGGACCTTCTCGACGATCTCCAGGGATCGCTTGCGCAGATCCAGGTGATCGACGGACAGAAACCACTGCACCGTAGCCCTGAAGATCAGCGGCCGATGACATCGCCAGCAGAAGGGATACTGATGTTCAATGGTGCTGGAGTGAAGCAACAGGCCTTCTTTTTGCAGGTCGTCCTTGACCAGCTGGTTGACCTCATCCACACCAATGCCCTGATACTCTGGCACCTGGGCAGTGAACCGTCCCCTGTCATCCACGGGGGAGAAGATCTCCAGCTTCTCACGAATGCCCACCGCGAAATCCTCCTGGCCGTGGCCCGGGGCGGTGTGAACAACGCCGGTGCCCTCGTCCAGGGTAACATGCTCGGCCATAAACATGGGGCTGTCCCGGTCGAAGAGGGGGTGTTTGCAGATAATGCCGGCAAGGTCGCCGCCCTTCATCTTCTTGATCCGCTTGAAGGACTGGGCCTTGATCGTCTGCATGGTTCCCTCCACCAGCGCATCGGCCAGCAGATAGATCCTTCCGTCCGCTTGAACCAGGGCGTACTCCATATCGGGATGAACCACCAGAGCCATGTTGGCTGGAATGGTCCAGGGGGTCGTGGTCCAGATGATCACGTAGCATGAGCTCGGGTCCTGGCCGGCGAAAATGCCCTGAGGATCCTTCCTCAGGGGAAAGGCCACCACAATGGAGGAGGATTCCTTCTCCTGATATTCGATCTCCGAGATGGCCAGTGCGGTGCCGCAGGTCGGACACCAGTGAATCGGACGCAGTCCCCGATAGATGTAGCCCTTCTCCGCCAACTCCCCAAAGACCTCGACGATCTTGCTCTCGAACTCCGTCGACATGGTCAGATAGGGATGCTCCCAATCGCCCCAGACGCCCAGTCGGATAAACTCCTTTTTCTGAAGTTCGACATACTCACCGGCATACTGACGGCAGCGCTTGCGCAGCTCAACGGGAGTAAACGACCTGCCTTCCTGGCGCATCAGCTTGGTCACGTTGATCTCGATGGGCATCCCGTGATTATCCCAGCCGGGGACATAGGCGGCATCGTAACCCTCCATACTCTTGGAACGAACCACAAAATCCTTCAGGGTCTTGTTCAGAGCATGGCCTATGTGGATGTCGCCGTTGGAATAGGGCGGCCCGTCATGCAGCACGTACCTCTTTTTCCCCTTGCGTTCTTTGCGAAGCTGCTGATAGGCGCCCAAATCAGCCCAGAAATCCAGAATTTCCGGTTCATGCTTAGGCAGGTTAGCCCGCATGGGAAAGTCGGTTTTGGGCAGATTCAGGGTCTTGGAATAATCCATGAGAAGGTACTCCTGGCCTTTGCAAAAAACATGCCGATCCCCGGAGATGGGAAAAACGGCTTACATGCTCTCGATGACCCGCCTCATCAGCTTGGTCAGCTTGGGCTCGGCCTCGGCGGCAATTTTAATGATCTCTTTGTGGCTGGCCGGCTTGAGAGCGTCGGGCAAACAGCTGTCGGTGATCACCGAAAGCCCCAGGACCCGCATGCCTCCGTGGATAGCCACGATGTCCTCGGGTACCGTGGACATTCCCACCACATCTGCTCCGATGATGCGCAAAAACCGGTATTCGGCGGCCGTCTCCAGAGTAGGACCGGTCATTCCCACGTAAACCCCTCTCTGTACCCTGATCCTCTCCTCCATTGCCACCTTTTCCGTCAGGGCGATGAGCTTCCGGTCATAGGGCTCGGACATATCCGGAAAACGGGTGCCCAGCTCATCCTCATTGGGCCCAATGAGCGGGTTGGTGCCCAGCAGATTGATGTGGTCGGTGATGATCATGATATCCCCTGGCTTAAACTGGGGGTTAAGGCCACCGCAGGCATTGGAAGCCATCAGAACCTCCGCCCCCAGAGCTTTCATCACCCGCACTGGAAAAGTGATCTCCTGCATGGAGTAACCTTCATAGTAGTGAAAGCGCCCCTGCATGGCCAGCACTCTCTTTCCGCCCAGCTTGCCGAATATCAATCTGCCCGCATGACCCTCCACAGTGGAAACGGGAAAGTGAGGGATCTCCTCATAGGAAACCACGGCCTCCTTCTGGATCTCCTCGCCCAGGGCTCCCAAACCCGACCCCAGGATGATGCCCACCTTGGGCCTTATCTTGGTGCGGGACAGCAAAAAGCTCGTCGTCTCGGCGATCTTCTCGGTGAACTCGCTCATCTTGTCCTCCAATATCAGCCGGGTCAGCAACGGGCCCTGGCCGTCTCAGGTCATTCTGCATGGGCAAAAACAGCTTCGCCGGCCATGCCCTATGTCGCGGGTCCGGCCTGCTGCTGAGGATCCGTCCCCTCGATAGAGTCCAGGATTTTCTTCAGTTCCTCTCCCTGAGGACGCTCCCGCCGTCGCTTGATGAAAACGGAACCCTTACTGGAACCCTCTGCGGACTCGATGTTCTCCAACAGATGCCACTGGGCACTGAGAAACGCCTTGAACTCCGAGACGTAGCGCTCCTTGCTCATCTGCAAGTCAGAGATTTTCCTGTTCAGGTCGGTCAACCTCAGCTTGGCCTCCTCCAGCATCCTCTCGCTCTCCAGATGAGCCTCTTTGATGATCAGGTCGGCCTCTTTTTCCACGTTGCGCTTGGTATCCTCGGCCGTCTTCTGGCTGGTCAGCAGAGTGTCCTGAAGCGTCTGCTCCAACTCCTGATAGCTTTTCAAACGGGCGGAGAATTCCTTCATTTTCTCCTTCAACTCCGCGTTCTCGGCGATGAGCCCCTCAAACTCGCCGGCCAACATCTCCAAGTAAGTGGCCACCTCTACGGGATCATATCCCCGAAAACCTTTGTTGAAAGACTGCTGCTCAATTTCTAACGGACTGATCTTCAGCATGATCACCCCCAGGAGGGAGAATCAAAAAACCGGCGTTACCCGAAAACATCTGGAGCAACCCTCAAGCACGGAAGATGGCTGTACCGATACGCACCATGTTTGCCCCCTCTTCAATGGCTACCGGAAAATCGTTGGTCATGCCCATGGAAAGGAAGCGCATCCGCACATGCGGTAACCCCAAGCTTTGAACCTGCTCGAAAACACACCTCAGCCTGGCGAAACAGGGTCGAACCTGTTCAGGATCCGGAAGAAAAGCCCCAATGGTCATCAGTCCTAAAACGCGAATGCCCGGCAGAGGAGCCAGCGATTCCAAAAAGGAGATCACCTCGTCCGGGATCAGGCCGAATTTGCTCTGTTCGCCTGAGGTGTTGACCTGAACGAGAACATCCGCCTGTCTGCCCAGTTTCTCAGAGCAACGGCTGATCTCACCGGCCAGCCTGAAGCTGTCCACAGAATGGATCAGATCAAAAATCTCCAGGGCCTTCTTGACTTTATTGCGCTGAAGATGGCCCACCAGATGCCAGCTAACCGGCCTTTTGACGAGAGGATATTTGGTCAGAGCTTCTTGAACCCGGTTTTCCCCGATGATGGAAACCCCACAGGAGATGGCCTCCTGAATGGTCCCCACATCTATCGTCTTGGTCACCGTTATCAGCTGAATTTCATCTGCTGACCGGCCGCTTTTTTCAGCGGCAACGGCGATCTGTTCCTGGACCCTTTTCAGATTATCACTAATGGAAATCATTTGAATTCAGACGTAGATAGTTTTAAAATATACCTCTTTGAAAATGGCAGGTCAACTAAAAAATTTGTCCAGCCAAGAGCTGCGCACCATCATTCAATATGCTGAATAAAATCACCCAATTATAAGTGAAAAACGGGGCAGCCGTGTGCGTGCCCCTGATCCGTGGAGTAGAAATATACCGGATGGCAGTCTTTCCGATCCGCGATTCACGAACTATGGACAGGACTGCGCTTATTTGGGCGGCTGAAAACAATGCCGGCATCTGGGCTCGTATGCACCCCCGG
>CBDUWG010000222.1:0-4030 GCA_965370845.1 uncultured bacterium | reverse complement strand
TGGGGGTGGGGGTGGGGGTGGACCAACTGGCGGTCCCACGTGGAACCAGAAATTTTCCACATGCGGCGGGCCCGGAGGAACCAGAGCAGCGGGTACCTTGAGATACTTGACCGGATTTTCCGTCCAGGAGCCCTCCTGCGGAGCGGTCATGACCACGCCACCGGCATCCTTATCCTCGATATAGATGATGTGCAGAGTGTCGTTGACCACGGAGACCAGAGAAGCATAATCCTCATCCATGCAGGTGCCCGGATAGGCATTGGGGCTTGGGGTATTGGTTAGATTGGTGCCCTCTGACCAGTTCAGCCCGCCGTCGGTGGAAACAGAACAGTACAATTCCCCGTTAGCGTAACCATGACTTGGGATTGGACCTCCGGAGGTATCCCCGGGCATGCAACGTGTGTAGAGGCAAAAAAGATATCCAGTTGTTGGATCCTGCGATAGCGATGGCCGATCCACAGTGCTACGCTTCTCTCCCGCTCCCCGGTATTCATTGGGGTGCACATCGAGATCGCCCACATCATACCATCCTTCGGCCACAACCGTCAGTCTATCATGTTCTTCGCTCCAGTGCCAGATCACCGAAGCGTCCAGAGTCATACCAACAATGGCAAAACTGTCAGGATGAGCGGCCAGCCGAGCATCAAACCAGAGACCCATGGTAGTGAATGCTACATGAGCGTCGTCATTTTGATCGTAGAGGAGACTGACATCACAGTAAGCTCTCAGTGTATCACCATTGGCATAGGTGGTATCTGGATAGAGGCTGGTGTCCGGCCAACTGAGATTGGTGAGATTGCGCCGATCGTCGAAATTCCAGGTGGTTCCATCTTCCGATTCGACAAGCAAGATATCGTTGTTTCTCAATGAGGCTGACAATCCACTATATGGTCCCTGATCTTTGGCATTGAACAGGGGACTGCAATAAGCGATGCCCACCTTATCGGAAACCGGTGAAGCAGCAATATCCGGAGAGATGGCAAAGACGGTATCGACCATTGAAAAGGAGGTGAAGGTCTGACCTCCATCCTGGGAACGAGCATAGGCAATCCTCTGCCAGATATCGGTTCGGCTCTCAGTGGAAACGATGTGGACGTAATCCTGCCCGCAGACCGTCATCTTGGGCCACGTTAGTTCTCCCCAGCCGGGCAATTTGTCGAGTTCTGTTATGCAGAACTTCCCATGGCCCTCCAAGGAGTCGATGGCCACAGCGGTATTCCAGGCATCGCCAGAAGTTATCCGCTGATGAAAAACCACAACAACTTCCCCAGAGCTGAACTGAGACAGGTTGGTGTACCCAGCGCGGTCATCATAATCCGCCTGACAACCTATACTTGGCCAATGAAGTGATCCGGTCAAGGGATCGTAATAATTGTAGTAGATATGACGATTTGGGGCGAAAGCTTGTAGGCCGTTCATCCAGCAAAAATGTATGCCCTGGTTCGGACTCACAGCCACCATCTTGCCGAGAGTGCCGTTGCTCTGGTAATCGTACCAGGTGGTACCCAAAAGGAATGTTTGGCCGAGAGGGCTCCCCAGAGCTTCTCCAGGCTCTGTATAGGGGATGGCCATCAGTCCCTGGGGTGATTCAACGACCGGCTCGACAATGCGTTCGGCCAGCTCAAACCGGGGATTCCCCTTATGGACCGCCATCACCGTTGAGAAGCAGGTGAATATGAGCACCATAACGGACGAAACGAGCACAGCTGTGCGTATCACCCGGCTCATCTTGACTCACCACCCTTTCATGATATTGACCAACTGAAAAGACATGGCATGGTCCTACCTGATGAGCACCATCTTCACTGTCTCCCCAAACTCCCCCACCCTCAGCCGGCAGAAATACAAACCGCTGGCCACCTCTCCACCCTCGGCATCTCGCCCGTCCCAGAGGACTCCATACTCACCGGCTTTCTGATCTACATCCACCAGAGTTCGCACCCTTTGTCCCAGAGTGTTGAAGACCTTCAGGGTCACGCGACCATCCTGCGGAATTTGATAGCGGATCGCGGTGCTGGCATTGAAGGGATTGGGGTAGTTCTGGTGGAGGGCATACTTCTCGGGCACAATCCCACTTGTCCGACACGGCTCTTCGATGGCGGTGCCACCAACCGGACCCACGTGAAAGTAAAAGTTAGGTACATACGGCGGGCCCGGGGGCACCAGATCCGCCGGCACCTTCTGATACTTCACCGGATTCTCCGTCCAGGTTCCCTCCTGAGGGGAGGTCATGACCACGCCGCCAGCGTCTTTGTCCTCCACGTAGATGATGTGCAGAGTGTCGTTGATCACCAGAGTCTGCGAGGGATAGTCTTCATCAAAGCAATTGCCCGGGGTACAATTCGGGCTGGGGGTGTTGGTCAGGTTGGTGCCCTCCGACCAGTTCAACCCCCCATCGGTGGACACCGAGCAATAGATCTCCCCATTGGCCCAGCCATGGCTGGGTATCTCCCCACCAGAGGTATCGCCCTGGGTGCACCTCACATAAACGCAATACAAATAGCCGGTCTCCGGATCCAGGCCCAAAGAAGGCCGGTCCACTGTACTCCGCCAGGCCCCCGATCCTCGATATGCGTAAAGCTCCGTATCCGGATCGCCCACATCGTACCAGCCGTCGGCCACTACGGTGAGGGTGTCGTGCTGCTCGCTCCAGTGCCAGATCATGGAGGCATCACGAGTTATTTCCACAAAGTAAAGGCTGTCGGGATCGGCGCATAGGCTAGCGTCCCACCATAAGCCCCGAGTGGTGAATACCGTGTGGGCGTTGTCATTGTGGTCATATAGGAGGCTTACGTCACAATAGGCTCGCAGTGTGTCGCCGTTGGCATAGGTTGAGTCAGGCCAGCGTGTCGTGTCCGGGTTTATCAAATTGGTGATGTTCCGTGTATGGGTAAAATCCCAGTTGACACCGTCCTCCGACTCCACCAGGGCAACGTCGTTATTGAACCAGAGAAACCGCAAGTCCACACTGGGTGGCCAAATGTCTGTGACACCAAATATGGGCTTGGTATAGGCGATGCCCACTTTATTAGAAACGGGCGAGGCGGCCACATCCTGGGAGGCGCTGCCGATGATAGTATCGACTAACGAATAGGTGGTATAGCTATAGCCGCCATCTACGGATCGGGAGTAGGCGATCCTCTGCCAAATCCCCCCGTCTCTGTTCTCACAGGAAACGACATGGATGTAATCCTGTGAACAAACCGCCACCTTTGGCCAGATGAGAGGGTCCCAGCCGGGAAGGTTATCTATATGGGTGATCTGAAAAGGAGGCAACAAACCCTCTAGGAAGTCGTAGGCCACAGCCGTTTGTTTGGGATCGCCCTCATTCTCCATTTGATGGAAGGCGACGACGGCATGTCCGTCGCTGAAATTGGAACAAGTAGAGTACCCGGCGCGTGTGCTCAAGTCCACCTGATAGCCCACATCCGGCCACAAGAGACCAACAGTAGGACCGAAGTTATTGTAATAGATATGCCGGTCGATGGCTTCAGCCTGCAAGCCGTTCATCCAGCAAAAATGGAGGCTTCCGCCTGGAGATAGGGATATCATCCTTCCGATAGAACCGTTGTGCTGATAGTCGTACCAGGTAGTGCCCAGGAGGAAAGTCTGACCCAGGGGGGCGCCTGCTGATTCGATGGATAATGCGGAGGGGATGATGGTGGCCAGAGGATAGCCGGGGAGAGAGATCAGCAGTACCAGAAAGGTCAATATTGAAATCTTCATCAGGGCTCTCATTTTATTCCCCCGTGAAGAAGGTCTAAAGATCTTTCCAAAAAAACCGGAATGAAATTTTTCAATCCACTTTCATTTTAGCGCAATATTGCCAGTATGTCAAGGGGTTTTTTCGCCCAGCCGACGGATGAAAAACGGGCACAGCACACCGCGCCCCTACATATTTGTTAACCCTTTCCTTATGCAACATTGGGCGGGGAGTCCCCACCCCTACATGTTTATTATGTTAAATTGCCATTGCTACTGCTATTGTCATTTCTCTATCTCATCTCCCACCTCACCACCACCCCCACAT
>CBDUWG010000221.1:0-4032 GCA_965370845.1 uncultured bacterium | reverse complement strand
GCCGATAGCGCCCCGGTGCTGCGAAGCAGCACGCCGGTTGCAGCGAGGGGGAAACTTCCCCCTTAAACCGAACTATCTTTAAATCTAATAAAAAAAACAAAACTCAAACGGCTTTGTCAAGGCTTTATTTGCGGCTCCGGGCCATACAATCAACCTGAAGAGCTATGAAATGGGGTAAAAGGAAATCCTGGTGGATCGAGCCAAATTTCCCTTGACAACATCGTTGCATAGAGGTAATTTGGAGATATTAAACGGACTACATCGCCGAAGGCCAGAAATCAGCGGAGCGAACTTCATGACTTACCAATACCGGCCCCGTTACGGCTTTGCGGGTACGCTCACCCCCATGGTCAAATATCTTTTGATCATCAACGTCGTGGTCTATCTGCTGGAGAACCTGACCGGGGGCGGCGCAATGATCTACGCCTTCGGCCTGGTGCCCCGGTTCATCCTGCACCGGCTGGCCCTGTGGCAGTTCGTCACCTACCTGTTCCTGCATGGAAGCCTGGGACACCTTTTCTTCAACATGTTCGCCCTGTGGATGTTCGGTTCGGAGATCGAGCGCTACTGGGGAAGCCGGGAGTTTCTCAAATACTACTTCATCACCGGGGTGGGCGCCGGCATCCTCACCTGGCTGACCTCTATGAACTCGATAATCCCCACCATCGGCGCCTCCGGGGCCATCTTCGGCATCCTGGTGGCCTACGCCATGATGTTTCCAAATCGTCCCATCTATCTTTACTTCTTCTTTCCCATGAAGGCCAAGCACCTGGTCATCCTCTTCGGTGTCATCGAGCTGATGTCTTCCTGGAGCCACACTTCCGATGGCATCGGCCACTTCGCTCATTTGGGCGGAATGGTCTTCGGCTACCTGTACCTGAAACGGGAACGTTTCTCCTATCTGTTGAGGGACTTTCTGCAGGGGTCAAAATCAAGACGAGAGGCTCAGAAACGGCTGCACGAGGAACAGAATCGGGATATGGAGCGGAAGGTGGACGAGATTCTGAGCAAGGTCTCCCGGGAGGGGATGAACAGCCTCACCCCGGAGGAGAAAGAACTGCTGAAAGGGGCCAGCAAACGGTATAAGCAGCATTGACAAGAGGCTTTTTATTTCGTTTGAGCCGCCGAGGGCGGCTTTTTTTCCACCTCCAGCCAGCGGCGGATATCCTGCACAAGGGCCTGAGGCGAGTCCAGAGCCCAGGTCCTGGTGGGCAGCGAACGCAGAAAAGTAGATCCGTAGCGCGTGCTCAGCACGCGCCGGTCCAATATGAGAACCACACCCCGGTCATCCCTCCTCCTGATCAGCCGGCCAAACCCCTGTCGAAACCGAATCACCGCCTCGGGCAGCACATACTCGGTGAATGAGTTGCGCCCCTGCTTTTCCAGCTCTTCCATGTGGGCCTCAACCAGGGGCTCCGTGGGCACCAGGAAGGGAAGCTTCATCAACACCAGGGAACGCAGACTCTCGCCGGGAATGTCCACCCCCTCCCAGAAACTGTTGGTGCCCATGAGCACCGACTCGTGCTCCTGGCGAAACCGGTTCAGGATGTTGGTGCGCGAGCCATCCTTACCCTGCCCCAGAACCAAAATGCCCTTCTGCCCCAGGCTCTCTTTCAGCTCTCCGTACGCTCTGTCCAGCATCTCGTAAGACGTGAACAGCACCAGGGCCCCACCCCTGCTGGCCAGCAGAGCCTGGTACAGAACTTCGATGGCCTCCCCTAAAAAACGAGCGTCTTTGGGCGAGGGCAGATAAGCGGGAAGACAGACCAGAGCCTGCTCGTCGAAGTCGAAGGGCGAGCCCAGAGAGAGGGTCCGCAGCCTCTCCGGCTCTACCAGGTGCAGGCCGATTCTGCTCAAAAAGTAGCCGAACTTGCCGGCAACGCTGAGCGTGGCCGAGGTGTGAATGGCCGTTTTCAGCCGGTTATAGACCAGGGTGCGCATCAGCTGGGCGACATGCAGCGGGGCGCTGAACAGTCGCGTGTCGAAGCTGTCCTCGCGGGTGGGGGTCTGCACCCAGTAGACGTACTGCTCGTCCTCGGCGCCGACCAGGTGCCCGAGGGCATCGATGATCTCCTGGCAGTCCCGGCCCCTGGCCGCCAGGTCCTCCCTGAGCTGCTCCTGATCCTTGAGACTCTCCGGCTCCAGCCCATTCAGCATGCCCGCCAAATCCAGCAGACTGGTCTTCAACCCGATGAGATCTCCGGCAAACTCATCTGCCTGGCTCTTGATCTGCCCAACCAGCTCCCCATCCCGGCGATAGCGGTATTTCCCGGTATATCCCCCCTCCCTTTCCCCGTATAAAGCCAGCACCGTCTCGGTCAAGAACTTGAAGAAGTCCGTTCCCACCTGCCACAGGTCATCCCGACCCTGTATTGCGCGATCAATGCGACTTTTAAATGGCTCCCCGGCAGCATCGGAGATGGCGGCATGCTCCACCCGGCGCCGCATAGTCGGCAGAACGCCCAGCTCTATTGCCTCCCGCTGATAGATGCGATTGAGCAGAGTGCGCAGCATCCACCAGTTCAGCTCAACTCCCAGATACTGACTGGCCACCTTCTCCAGACAGTGAGCCTCGTCGAAGATCACATGATCATAGTCGGAGAGCACGGCTCCCTCGGAGGCCAGATCGGAGAAGAACAGAGAGTGGTTGACCACCACCAGGTGGGCGTGAGCGGCCGCTCGCCGGATGCGCATCACGAAACAGCGGCCACTGAATTTGCATCGCGAGCCCAAACAGTAGTTGCGCTCCGCGCAGACCTTGCTCCACACACCGGTTTCGGCGAAGAACCCGGTGTTCTCGGCAACATCGCCGGTCTGCGTCTGTTGCGCCCAGACTACCAAAGGGAGAAGCTGCCGGCGTTCCTGAACGGTCAGGACCTGTGCGGACTGCGAGAGTACCCAGTTCCATTTGTTCAGGCACAGGTAGTTGGACCGTCCTTTGACCAGAGCGGCGCTGAAAGACAGTTCCAGAGCATCGTGCAGAAGAGGGATGTCCTTGAAAAAAAGCTGCTCCTGTAAATTCTTCGTGTTCGTGGAGATGATCACCCTTTCGCCGTTCTGCACCGCCCAGTTAACGGCCGGTATCAGATAGGCCAGAGATTTGCCCGTTCCAGTGCCGGCCTCCACGGCTAAAAACTCGCTGCTGTTGAAGGCCCGGGTCACCGCCTGCACCATCCGGACCTGCTGCGGCCGCTGCTCAAACTGGCCGAGGGCCCGGCCCAGATCGGTCTGCGGTCCCAGGAGAGCCTCCATGGCCGAGGGATCCAGAGGCCGGCGGGCACCCTCCTCCCATTTGCCCGGGGACTCGGTAACAGGCTCTCCGGAGAGGTTGAAAAAATCTCCCAGCAGGTCCTGCCGCTTACCCCCACCGGGTATCTTGCGGGTCAGGACCTCCTTGACCGTCAGCTTCATGCCCTGGGAGAAGACCGTCTCCAGCCCGGATTCCAAACCGGCTGCCAGCCGGGACAAAAGACCCAGAGTGGTCAGGTCCAGGGTAACCATCTGCCGGACCAGGGACAGAAAAAGCTCTCCCGTGGCCCGGGCATCATCCAGGGCCCGGTGAGCTCTTTTATGTGAAATTTGATAGAAATCCACCAGCGTGGCAAGTCGATGGTTCCTTAGGCAGGGTAAAAAAATGCAGGAGAGGAACAGGGTGTCGAAGATGGTGTTGGACAGGGGCGGCAGAGCGGCCCGCTTCAGGGCGGCCCCCAGAAAATTCACGTCAAAGGCAGCATTATGGGCCACCAGCGGGTCTTCGCCCAGAAAATCCAGCACCCGGGGCAGAACTCGGTCGATGACCGGCTGCCCCCCCAGATCCTCCTGGGAAATGCCGGTGAGATCTGTGATGTACCGGGGAAGCGGAATTTGCGGGTCGACGAGCTGGGACAACTCATCCACTACCTGGCCATCCCGAACCCTGACGGCCCCCACCTCGATGATGCGGTCCATCTCTGGGTTCAGGCCCGTGGTCTCCAGGTCCAGGGCCACGAAGTTGAATAATGGGTCTGATGGGGACATGGTATCCATCTGGAA
>CBDUWG010000220.1:0-4043 GCA_965370845.1 uncultured bacterium | reverse complement strand
CCGGATGAGAGTGTACAGCTCCTTGAAGCCCACCCGGGTCCTCTGGACGAGGTCCGAGAGGGAGGTGAAGTAGCCCTCCTGGCGGGCCCCGAGGATAGACTCCACAGAGGCCCGGGACAGGCCTTTGATCTGCATGAGCCCGATGCGAATGGCCCCGTCGGAGCCGGTGAATTCATAAGCGCTCTTGTTGATGTCGGGCAGAAGGATCTTGAGCCCCAGGCGGCGGGCTTCCTGAACGTAAGCTCCAGCGCCGTAGAATCCTCCTCCGTTGGACAACACGGCGGCCATGAACTCGGCCGGATAGTGGACCTTCAGGTAGGCCACCTGAAAGGAGAGGATGGCGTAGGAGGCGCTGTGAGCTTTGCAGAAGGCGTAGCCGGCGAAGCTTTTGATCTGCCGCCAGATCTCCCCGGCCACTTCTTTCGTCACTCCGCGGCGCTGACAGGAGGACACGAAGGTGCCCTGCAGTCGGGCCATGGCTTTCCCCGACCGGAGTTTGCCGCTCATAGCCCGTCGCAAAAGGTCGGCTTCTCCCAGGCTCATGCCGGCCAGATGATGGGCCACCTTGATGACATCCTCCTGGTAGACCATCACCCCATACGTTTCTCCCAGCAGCTCCTTCAGCTTGGGATGGAGATAATGGACCTTGGCGGGATCGTGATGTCGCTGGATGAACTGATCCATCATGCCGCTCTCGGCTACCCCCGGGCGGATCACGGAGCTGGCGGCGGTGAGCCCCGGGAAGGTGTCCGTGCGCAGCTTCTTCAACAGAGCCCGCATGGCCGGCGACTCGATGTAGAAACAGCCCATGGTCCGGCCCTCGCGAATAAGTTGCCGGGTGGGCTGATCCCCGAAAATCATGGACATGTCCTCTACCTCAGGTTTACGGCCCTGATGTCTCTCCACCCCCTCCACCGTATCCTGAAGCACCCCCAGGGAACGCTGTCCCAGCAAGTCGATCTTCACCAGACCCAGGTTTTCCACGGCGAACATGTCGTACTGGGTGATGATCAGACCCTTGGGGGCCATCTCCAGGGGAAGGTCGTCGGTGAGGGGTGTGGCAGAGATGACCACGCCACCCGAATGGACCGAGAGGTGACGGGGAAAGCCCATGATTCGCTGGGCGGCCGCCAGCACAGTCCGGTAGGGTTCCCGGTCCAGGGGCAGATCCCGGCACTCGGGGAAATCTTCCCGGATGGTGCGCAGGTCCCGCACCCCCCAGAAAGGTATCCGGGAGGTGAGTCGTTTGATCTGTTGAGCTTCCAGTCCCAGGACCTTGGCCACCTCTCGCACGGCCGAACGAGCACCCAGGGTAACGGTGGTGGAGATCATGGCCACGTGATCCTCTCCGTAGGTCTTGTAGACATACTGAAGGATCTGGTCTCTGCGCTTCCAGCAGAAGTCCAGGTCGATGTCCGGGGGAGATTTTCTCTGGGGATTGAGAAAGCGCTCGAAATACAGGTTGTGGGCCAGGGGATCCACATGGGTGATGCCCAGGCAGTAGGAGACGATGGAGTTGGCCGCCGAGCCCCGGCCGATGGCCGGGATACGCAAGGCCCTGGCCCGCTGGGCGATGTCCCAGACCACCAGGAAGTAGGTGCTGAATCCCAACCGTTCGATGATCTCCAGCTCGTATTTCAGTCGCCCGATGGCCTTCTCGGTCAGGGGTTGATAGTGCCTCTTCAGCCCCTCGAAAGAGATCTTCCAGAGATAGGAGAAGGGGGTTTCACCTGCAGGCAGGGGGAAATTTGGGAACCTGTAGCTGCCCAGCTTCAGGTCCAGGTGGCAGCGTTCCCGGATGGCCTCCGTGTTGCCGATGGCCTGGGGAATTTCCCTCCAGATGCGGCTCATCTGGGTGGGAGCGGACAGGTAATTTTGGGGAGAGGCCTGTTCCTCTCCGTTGAGGGAGAAGAGGGTCCTGTTGGTGCCGATGGCCCGCAGGAGACGGTGCAGAAGATGATCGGCCGCATGAGTGAAGTGCACATCGTTGGTGGCTACCAGAGGGATGTCCCTCTTTTTGGCTATTTCGATGACCTGTTTGATTCGTTTGCGGCCATCATCATCTGTGGCGTGGACCAGCTCGCCGTACAGGGCATCGGCCCCGAGGACGCCGGAGAGCCGCTCCAGCAAGGACGGGTCGGCCGAGAGGACGATCACATCCCCGGGCGTTCTCTCTAGTTCCTCGGCGAGGCGAAATTTATCCTGGAGCTTTCTGCGGGTGATCAGGTGGCAGATGTGGGAAAAGCCCCGGCGATTCTCGGCCAGCAGCACGGCCCTCATCTGCGGGTTGTGTGGATCGTCCAGCTCGGTTCCCAGAATGGGTTGTATGCCCCGCTCCTTGGCCGCCTTGTAGAAAGGAATGGCTCCGTACAGGCCGTTTCTGTCCGTCAGGGCCAGGGCCCTCATGCCCAGTTTTTGGGCACACCTCAGCAGATCTGCGATGGTGGCTGCCCCGGACAGAAAGGTGTAGTTGCTGTGAACGTGAAGGTGAGTGAACATGATTTCTGGGTCAGTGGTAGGTTTTTGTGAAGGAGCACCTGCAAGGCATGTGTTCGTCGTTCGTAGGAAAAAAGGATTCAAGGCCCCCTTTCCCTCCCAACCTCGCCAGGATCCAAGGGTTCAAGGGACCCTCCCCCTTCCCGTAGTGCATATCGAGGTGCTCTAGAACAAAGGGTTTGTTCCCTCGAATCCTGGAATCCTCGAATCCTTGACCCCTTTCTTTTCTCTCCGCACACGACCCAGGGATGCCCCCAGGTGAAGGGCTTCCGCGCCGAATTTGTCTCTGATGCTGTCGGCGCTGCGGTACAAGCACTCTTTTTTGGCTTGTTCCGGGGGGACGAAAAGGGAGCCCTGAGGGTTCCTGGTGGCCAGATGGGACAGCTTGACGCCCAGGATGCGGATGCGCACCCGCCGGGAGAAGGCCTTTTTGAACAGGGCCCGGGCCGTCTGGAATATCTCCACGTCGTCGTCCGTGGGGGGGATGGTTCGGGAGCGGGAGATGGTCTGAAAGTCGGAGTAGCGCAACTTGATGCTCACCGTGCCGGCCGTCATCCTCAGCCGGCGTATCCCATAGCCCACCCCCTCGGCCAGGCGGCAGAGGGTCATCTCCAGGGCCATCGGATCGATGGTGTCCGTGTTGAAGGTCACCTCCCGGCTGAGGCTTTTGGGCTCTCTGCGCTCCGTGACCGGCCTGATGCAGAGGCCCTGAGACCGCTCACTCATCTGTCGACCCCATTCGCCGAAAACGGTGGCCAGGAGGGAAGGGGGGAACCTGGACAGGTCTCCGATGGTGCGGATGCCCAGCTCCTGGAGCCTCCTTCTGGTGTGATGGCCGATGCCCGGGAGACAGGCCACAGGGAGAGGTGCCAGAAAGAGGGTCTCTTCCCCGGGGAAGACCCAGAGGAGTC
Organism: uncultured bacterium; assembly: GCA_965370845.1. Lineage (GTDB taxonomy): Bacteria > SM23-81 > SM23-81 > SM23-81 > SM23-81 > DAOVRJ01. Next base: position 636 of record CBDUWG010000220.1, on the reverse strand, counting down.
CCTCCGGTTTGCACAGGGTGGTGGCGATTTTGGCGATGAGCTTGTTGGATCCCAGGCCGATGGAGGCCGGCAGGCCTAACTTTTCGCGGACCTTCGTTTTGATTCGGGTGGCCACGGCAAACATATTGCCATGCAGGCGGTCACAGCCGGTCATGTCTAAGTAGAACTCGTCCACCGAGGCTGCCTCCACCACGGGGGCATACTTCCTGAGCATGGCCAGGACTTTTTTGGAGAACTCCTGGTAGCGGCCGTGACCAGACACGATGAAGATGGCGTTGGGGCAGAGTTTCCGGGCTTGGGCCAGGGGCATGGCCGAGTGGACCCCATATGCTCTGGCCTCGTAAGAGGCGCAGGCCACCACACCGCGCCCCCGGGGATCGCCGCCCACAATAACCGGCTTGCCGCGCAGCCGTGGATCGAGAACGCGTTCCACGGAGACGAAGAAGGCGTCTAGATCTAGATGGAGAATGTGTCGTGTCATTGGGACCATTGCTGAAAAATGAAAATGGGTGCGAAGGTTAAAGGTTCTGAAGCTGGATACTGGATGCTGGATTCTGGATAAAGGCAAAGACAATGCAAAGGCCGATACTCGAGATTCGAAATACGAGATTCGGAAGGGGCAAAGCTCGACCTCTC
>CBDUWG010000219.1:0-4066 GCA_965370845.1 uncultured bacterium | reverse complement strand
CCGGCTATGTATATGTCCCCGCTGACAGAAACCGTCTGGATGTTCATTTCCCGGGGCGCAAGGATCTCAAAGTCCACCCGCACAGATGGTTTTTTTTCCAGAAGATTGGAGAGGAAATCGCTCAGCGATCCCGACCACTCCCGGGGTTTTTGGGTCCCGATGAAAAGAACCTTCTCCCTTTCGTCGATGATGATATTCACCTTTTGAGCCCATTCCTCAGCTTCCTCTCGGGTGCGAGCCTTGACCCGCTTGGTGGCCTGGATAATCACCTGTTGCCGGTCCCCGCCTATGATGCGTATGTCCCCCTGGGTGCTCTGGACGGAGATCAGATCGCCGGGCGCCGGGAGGATCGTTTCCTGCTGCGGGAAAGTATATGCCTTTTTTGACCTCGCCCAGGCAGGATAGTGATAAGCCAGGGACGATAGAAGAATGAATATGGCCAAAACCCATTTTGTCGCTCTTCTGGTCATGGTACCATCTCCTTGCCCGAATCTATACGCCCTTCAGCTTTTTCTTGAGCAGCTCCCGGGCACGAAATATCTGAGCCTTCACGGTTCCCAGGGGGATGTTCAGAGTTTTGGAGATTTCCTCGTAGGAGCAGTCTTCCTTGTGGCGAAGCATAATAACGCGCCTGTAGTGAGGGGGCAGCGAGTCGATGGCCAGATCGATGGAAATCATGCGTTGTTTGCGGATAAGTAACCGTTCTGGGTTGAGTGTCCAATCTGGGATTTCCCTCTTAATGTTTCCCTTTTGGCCGCGTATGGGCTCGTCCAGGGAGACAACCTTGATCTTTCGTCGCCGGAGATGGTCAAGACAGTGGTTATAAACGATTTTGTATAGCCAGGATGTGAAAGCAAATTGCGGTTTGTAACTGGACAGAGATCTGAAAGCTTTAATGAACGATTCCTGGACCAGGTCATCTGCCTCTGCCGGGTTCTTGACAATGCCTAGAGCCAATTGGTAGGCGAGGCGTTTGTGTCTGTTCAGCAGCTCCGCGAAAGCGCCCTGATCTCCGGAGAGAGCCCGTTGAATCAGATCCTGAACTTCTTTTCTTTCTGCTTTGACCGTTTTCATTTTGTTTACGAGAAGTTTCATTAAAAAGTTGCATTTTTAATGCGGAATTAATATTTTAGCATAGCGAAAAAACGCCACGGTGTCAAGAAAAATTAGTTAAACGATGACGTTTGCTGAAAGAAGAAGGGCGTTTTCCATGAATAGGTCTGTGGGTCAGATGGCCAAGAAGGTTTTTTGGAATGCCTACGACCATCTGGGCGGATGCATACTGCTGAATCTCTTCTGGTCACTGCTCAGTCTCCCATGGATTGCGGTAGCAGTTCTGTTGTTAACGGTGGGCTGGACCCAGATCACAGCAGGGAGAGTTCTTCTGGGATTTATGATCGCTTTCATCGGCGTTCAGCAACTGATGGTTTCACCGGTCTCGGCTGCCCTGTGGTCTGTAACCGCCCGGTGGGCTCACTACCAGGAGGCAGGGGTAAGAGAGTTTTTCCCCGCTTTTCGAAAACTATTTGGCCCCTCCCTGGGCCTGTGGCTCTTTTTCAGCCTAGCTGCTTTGCTCTTAGCCCTGAACGTCTTTTTCTACGAGCATCTGTCCGGGAAACTCACCTTTCCCGGCGCGGTTGCTGCGGGGCTGATGGTTTGGGTTTACCTCTTGTTGTGTCTTGTGCAGATCTATGCCCTTGCTTTTCTGGTGCGGGAAGGCCTTTCCATAAAGGAGATTCTCCGGCGAAGCATTTTGGTCGTGCTGGACAACCTGTGGTACTCTCTCTGTTTGGCACTGCTGGTAGGCATAGTTCTTCTGGTCGGCGTGATCAGCATGGCCGGGCTGCTGTTTGTGTGTGTTAGCCTGGCGGGAGTGATCGCCAATACCGGTCTGCGCGAAGTGTTGATCAGGTATGAGCCGGAGAACAAAGATGAGAAGCCAAGGACCTGGGCGGAGATTCGGGAAGCCCAGAATAAGATGGCCGAGGAGACCCGGGGCTGGAGGGATCTCTGGAGGCCTTGGGAGAGGTAAAGAGAGTATTGCCACGGGCTGGTGAGGCCCAGGAGAAAGCTAATGGTGGTGGCCACGGGCATTGATGTCATCGAGGTCGGGCGCATCCGCCAGGCCATTGAGCGCTGGGGAGACCGGTTTCTGCGGCGCGTCTTTACACCTGCAGAGATCGGCTATTGCCGCGGAAAGCGCAGGTCCGAGCTATCCTTTGCCGCTCGATATGCCGCCAAAGAGGCTGTTTTGAAAGCGCTGGGTATCGGTCTGGGAGGGGGGTTGGGTTGGAAGGACGTGGAGATCATCAACGATGAGCTGGGCGCTCCCGTGGTGAGGCCTGGCCGGCGCATGTTGGATCTCATGGACAGAAAAAGGGTGCTTATCAGCCTTTCCCACATTCGAGAGCTTGCCGTTGCCGTCGCCATTTTGGTCGATTATCCAGGGGAGTGACAGATGAAAACCGTGACTGTTTTCCAGATGCGCAATATAGACCGCCGAACCATCCGGGAGGCGAATATTCCCGGCCTGGATTTGATGGAACGTGCCGGCCAGGGAGTCGCCCGGGTGGCCATGGAGATGCTCGGAGATCCCCAGGGCAAGAAAGTGGTTCACTTCTGCGGCAAGGGAAACAACGGTGGGGATGGTTTTGTGGTGGCCCGATTGCTGGCCCAGGCCGGTGCCGTACCCCAGGTTTACCTTCTGGGGAAAAAGACAGATGTGCGCGGAGATGCCCTGGAGAACATGAACCGTCTCCTCAAGATGGGCGTAGAGATAAAGCGATTGGCCGATGCCGGGGAGATCACTGATCTTGAGCAGGCCCACCTGATCATTGACGCCCTGTTGGGAACGGGGGTCAGCGGTGTTGTGAAGGGTTTGATGGCCCAGGCCATAAAACGGATCAACGAATCGGGGCTTCCCGTGCTGTCCGTGGATATCCCATCCGGGGTCAACGGCGACACCGGTGAGATCCTGGGCTGCTGCGTTCGGGCGGATCGGACGGCCACCATGGCTTTTCCAAAACAGGGTTTTTTCTTCTTCCCGGGCCGGGAGCAGGTGGGGAAGCTGACGGTGGTGGACATCGGCGTGCCAGAGTGGGCCGTGGAGGAAGAGAAGTTAACCGTCCAGGCCATTGAGGGCCAGCAGATCGCTGAGCGCGTGCCCCAGAGGGCTGCCGATGCCCACAAGGGTTTATGCGGGCGGGTCTTGGTGCTGGCCGGCTCCGTGGGCATGACCGGTGCGGCTGCTTTAACTTCCATGGCCGTTCTTCGCTCCGGTGCCGGCATGGTCATCCTGGGCATTCCGGAAAGCCTCAATGAGATCATGGAGGTCAAGCTCACCGAGGTGATGACCAGACCTCTCCCTGAAACCAGGAGTCGAGCTCTTTCACTCGCCTCCCTGGATGCCATCCTGGCGCTTCTCCGCTGGGCGGATGTTCTGGCCATCGGGCCGGGTCTGTCCACAGACCCGGAGACGGCTCAGCTGGTACGCCAGCTCCTCCCCAGGCTGTCCTGCCCCACGGTGATCGATGCCGACGGCCTTAACGCCATCGCCCGGGACAGACAACTTTTAAGATCGGTGAAAGCGCCTCTTGTGCTCACCCCCCACGCCGGCGAGCTGGCTCGCCTCAGTGGGATTGAGATCCCGTCCGGGGCAACGGAGCGCATCGAGGCCACGGCATCTCTTTCCAGACGTTGCAACGCCGTTTGCGTTTTTAAGGGAGCTCCCACCATCATCGCCGACGGCACAGGGCAGGTCTACATCAACACAACCGGAAACGCCGGCATGGCCACTGCTGGAGCAGGGGATGTGCTCACCGGAATGATTGCCGGATTTCTCGCTCAGGGCCTCGCGCCTCTGGAGGCGGCCAGGGTGGGCGTCTATCTTCATGGCCTGGCCGGGGATGTGGTAATGGCTCGGCGGGGTGAATGGAGCCTGGTGGCCGGGGATATGGTGGGGGCGATAGGTGAGGCTGTTTTCCGAACCTGTGGATCACGATCCAGGAGAAAGGGTGTCGGCGATGAATGATGGCCTGGCCAAAAAGGTGCGCGACCTGGCCGAGGG
>CBDUWG010000218.1:0-4097 GCA_965370845.1 uncultured bacterium | reverse complement strand
ATGACAAGAAAAAGAATAACCTTCATTTGGCAAATCCAACATCTGTCGGGTGGAATCACCCGACAGTACTTTCAAATAACCATTTTCGTTTCCATGTCAAGTCTTTTTTTAGAATAATGTAATAGGGTGTTTTACAGGATATTACGCAATTTGCAAATAGTTTCATTTTTTGTTCATTTCCAACTCATTTCCAACTTATTTCCAATTCATTTCCAGCTTGTTTCCAAATAACTTTCTTGAGGGCCTACTTCATTCTAACTCTCCGAGTTCCCAGTTCCCAGCTCCGCGCTCAAAACACTCCGAGTTCCGAGCTCCGAACTCCGAGCTCGCTTAACTCTCCCAACTCTCTTAACTCGCTCAACTCTCTAAACTCTCTCAACTCAGTTCACGATCCACGAATCATGATTCACGTTTTCCGATTCCCGAGTCTCCAGTCTCGAGTCTCGGCTTTTACAAAAACCCCTTGACAGACCCCACCATTTTGTGTTAAGATGAATTGGAACAGTTTTAGAACAATCACATCCCGTCACTTCTCAAATCAACAATGGAGGTATTGTGAACAGAATCTCTGCATGGGCTCTCTGTACCTTGCTGCTGGCCCTCCTGACGACTCCAACCCTGGCTGCCTACGAGGTCATCGTGGACGACGAGGAAGGTGCGCCAGCTTTTACCACGGTGGGCACCTGGGGGGTAAGTGGCTATGGAGAAAACTACCCGCCACCTAATGGCAGCAAACATTTCGCATATCATGGAGATGGCTCGGGCACGGCCACCTGGACAACACCACTGGACTATGACGGTGATTACGAGGTGTGGTTCTGGGTGAACAGCGCCACCTATGCCAATCCGGCACAGTACATTATTCAACATGCCGGTGGTGTCGACACCGTTTATAGAAGCCAAGACCGAGTTTCGGGGTGGCAAATTCTTGATACTTTATCCTTTATATCATCAGCCACGGTCACAGTGACCGATACATTCCCTGAGGGTACCTACGTGGTCGCCGACGCCATCAAGTGGGTTTACCTGACCCCCACCTACTCCATCCAGGGACAGGTCAGCTTCAGCGATGGCTCCACCATCGACGTGGCCACCATCAATGCCTACGAGCACGGCACCTCCAACCTGGTGGGCCAGGACGAGACGGCCCCCGGCGGGGGCGGCTACTCCATCGACAACCTGTTCAACGGGGCCTACAACCTGGTCTTCACCTCGGTACGCTACGACACGGCGGCCATCGACAGCGTGGTTATCGATGGGGGCGACGTGACCGGCCAGGACGTGGTCATGCAGCGCTCCGCCGGCCCCTTCTACACCATCGGCGGCACGGTGACCTTCGACGACGGCTCCCCCACGGCCATCGCCGAGATCACCGCCTATGAGAACGACACTCAGTATGTCCTGGACCGGGACAGCACCGCCACCGGAGGGGGATCCTACACGCTAATTGATTTCCCCGACGGAACCTACGACATCGTGGTCCGGGCCGACGGCTACGCCAACGACGCCTCCACCCTGGCCAACACGGTCGTTTCCGGTTCCCCTGTGACCGGCGCCGACGTGACCCTGCATAAGACCTTCACATTCGTCTTCTGGACCGACACTCACGTGGGCGACGCCGGGGGCACCTCGGGAACCACAGATGCCCGCAACGACATCAACACACTCACGGATATCGACTTCATCTTCCACAGCGGCGATATCACCGAGTTCGGCGACAACTGGATGTACGACCAGTACAAGACCATCGCCGACGGCCTGATCTTTCCCCACTACGAGGTGCCCGGCAACCACGACACAAAGTGGCCCGAGGCCGGTCTGGAGAAATTCCGGGAGACCTGCGGCGAGATCTACTTCTCCTTCGACCACAAGGGATACCATTTCATCGGCCTCAACGTGGGCACCTGGATGCGCGGCGAGGGCAGCATCGACGTGACCCAGCTGGAGTGGCTGAAGGCCGATCTGGCCGCCCTGGCACCACAGACGCCCATCTTCGTCTTCTGGCACCATCCCGCCAGCGGCGGCGACTTCTTCGCCTTGGCCAACGAATCGGCCCTGCTGGATGCCCTCAAGCCCTACCGGGTGGTGCTGTGCATGACCGGCCACGTCCATTCCAATCATCTGTATAATTTCGAGGGCATCGTGGGCATGGCCGGGGAGGCGCCTTTCGGAGGCGGCGCCGGATACAGCATCGTTGAAGTGACTGAAAGCCAGGTCACGGTCTCCTACCGGCCCAACGGCGGGCCCACACAGTCGCCGTGGATCACCATAGATCTGCCGGTGCCCGCCTACCCCACCATCACCTTCAACCAGCCGGCAGAAGACGATCTGGTCTCCGGCACCATCAACATCGATGTGACCATCGCCGGCAACCCGGAGACGGTCACCTCGGCCGAGTTCCAGTTCGACGACGACGGCTGGCAATCCATGAGCGGCATGGGCTCCAACTGGAGCGGATCGGGTTCCACCAGCGGCCTGATCAACGGCGCCCATCAGATCCAGGTGAAGATGAGCTCCGCCTCCCACACCTGGTACAGGTCCACCAACGTCTATGTGGAGAACGGCTATTCTAAAACCGTCTGGCGGTATCAGGCCGCAGGCACAATCCAGTCCTCCCCGACGACCGACGACCAGCGGGTCTATTTCGGCACCCTGGAAGGGAAAGTCTACTGTCTGGACCTGTTCACCGGCCACAAGCTGTGGGATTATCAGACGGGCAGCGAGATCGTCTCCTCCCCCGCTGTCGAAGGGGACCTGGTGTTCATCGGCTCCTGCGACAGCACTCTCTATGCCCTGGATGTCTCCGATGGCTCTGTGGAGTGGACCTGCCCGATGGGCGGGGTGATCATGAGCCATCCCACCGTGGCCGACAGCGTGGTCTACGTGGGCTGCGGCGATCACAAGCTGTACGCCGTGGACATGATCACCGGCAGCGAACTGTGGACCTTCTCCACCGGCGGGATGATCGAGACCCGGCCCCTGGTGCATGACGGGGTGGTCTATTTCGGCAGCTGGGACTCCTACTTCTACGCCGTGGAGATCAGCAGCCATACGCAGTTGTGGCGCTGGCAGAGCCCCACAAACGCCAGCCGGTACTACAGCCCGGCGGCCGTCTGGCCGGTCTGGGCCAACAACAAGGTCTTCTTCACCAGCCCGGAGCGGTACATGATGGCCCTGGTGGATTCCACCGGATCGGTGGTGTGGCGCTCCAACACGCCGCCGTTCTACGACTCCATCGGTCGCTCGGCGTCCGGAGATAAAATTTACGGCCGGGCCCTGGACGGCAAGCTGTACGCCTTCGACTCGGCCGCCTCCAGCCAGACGGAACTTTGGGGCACCGACCTGGGCTGGGGCTGGGACCACGGGCCTTCCATGCCCATCGAGTACGGCGGCACCCTCTACACCGGCTGCAAACGCGGCTACATCTCAGCGGTCAATCCGGCCAATGGCGCAACTCAATGGCAGTACCAGGTGGGCAAGGGCTACATGTTCACCACGGTGACCACCGGGAACGGGGCGGCCATCGCCGCCACCCAGGACGGGCGGATCTGCACCGTGGTGGACGCCTCGGCGCCCTGGCCGATCGGTGACCTGGAGAGCCACAAGGCCGGAGCGACTGAGATCAGACTGAGCTGGTCCCCAAAGGCCGGCGCCACCGAGTACCGCATCTTCCGCGGGGTGAATGATCCCGATTTCACTCCCGGATCGCCCTATGACACCACTCCCGACGTCTATTATCTGGACTCGTCGGCCGGCGACCTGGCCTATAACTACTACTACGTGGTCCGGGCGGCCAATTCCTATGGCGAGAGCGACGATTCCAACCGGGTGGGGGAATTCGATAGGAGCTTGGCGAACGCTAAGAAGGAAGCGGCTGGAGGGAGATCGGAGCGGGCCGAGGTGGTGAGTCTGAAGAGAAGGTGAGTGAGACCGGTAGGTCATTAGAGAAGCGCCCCGTGGGAGCAAAATCCTGTGGGGCGTTTTTGTATTAGGAGGGGGTAGTGTCCCCCTCGCTGCGGCTGTTGTTGCGCGTCGCGGCACCCGCGGGCTATGGCCCGGGGGGGGGGGCGTAAACCCCCCCCCAAAAAAAAGGCCCA
>CBDUWG010000217.1:0-4100 GCA_965370845.1 uncultured bacterium | reverse complement strand
TACACCTCAGATGACACGGTCCAATGTATGGGGGTGGCCGGACAAAACGGCCGCCCCCATTCGTTCGGCGATGACATTGCTCATGAATCATCAAATTGAACGGGGAGATCTGATCGTGCGAAGGAAATACACTTTATATTTACTCTTCACAAGCCTCGTTTTGCTCTCTGTCACCTCCCTGGTCGGGTGTAACGGTCTGGAGCTCAACAGCAACTGGCCAGAGCGTGAGGTCGTAATCGATGGCCTGGACGGAGAATGGTCCGGGACCATGTACTATATTGATAAAAAGAGCGTCGCCGTTGGTTTGCTCAACGATGAGGAATACATGTATCTCTGCCTGGCGACAGTGGACTCCCGACAGGTGCAGCAGATAATTAGATCTGGACTGACCGTATGGTTTGATCCCCAGGGGGGCAAAAAAGAATCATTCGGGGTCAACTTTCCTCTGGGGACGCAGTTCTCTCCGGAGAACATGAACAGAGAGAGCATGCCTCAGCCCATGTCCAGAGAGGGCACTGCGGATCCGGAGAAACTCCGGCAGATGCTGGAGGAGTCGACCAAAGAGATGGTCGTTATCGGGCCAGGAAAAGAGGAGCGTCGCAAAATGCCGGTCTCCAGGTCGCAGGAGATCAAGGTGAAATTGGGCTACTCCGGTGGAAAGCTGGTCTACGAGCTGCGCGTGCCTCTTGTTCGTGACGTAGATAACCCCGATGCCATCGGCCTCGGGGAAGGTCGATACGTCGGCGTGGGATTTGAAACGGCCGAGATCGATATGGAGGCAACGAGGGAGAGGATGAAAGACGGGACGGGTCCAGGAGGGCCGCCCACAGGTGGTGGCATGCGTGGTGGTGGCGGAAAAGGTGGTGGTGGGCACAGTGGTGGTGGAAGAGGTGGTGGAAGCCGTGGGGACGAAGCTCCCCACCGTCTGGAGCTGTGGACGAAGGTCGAGTTGGCCTCGGGGAGTTCCTTTGCTGCGGAGTGACCCCAAATATCTGCACCTTGACGGCCTGATTGGTTCGATCCAATATAAGTTCAGAAAAGTGAGCCAGCACTGCCAGCGGAAGAAGCTTCCTTAAGCAGGCCTGGTAACATTTTAGATCAAAATAGTTCTGATTAAAGCTCTCTCACAAATGGGAGGGCTTTTCTTTTTCCATGAAGATGAGGAAAAGCATATTTCCCAGAAAAAAGTTGTTGAGAAAGCCGAAAATTTATAGTATTATTGTCACGTGTGATATTAAAAGAACTTGGCAAACATTTGTGGGTTATGTTGAGCAATAGGGTTCTGGATACTGGATACTTGATCCCCGACCCCCTGTCCCCAATTCTGGATTATAGTTTTGAGAGTTAAGAGAGTTGAAAGAGTTCGGAACTTGGAGCGCGGAGCGCGGAACTGGAAATGACATCATATTCCGTTCCTGTTTTTGCTTTAAGATCTTTCAGTTCCGAGCTCCGAACTCCGAGCTCATCGCTCGGATCCAGCATCGAGCATCTAGCATCAAGGATCCGCTTTTTTCAGCAGCATCCGGCATCCAGGATCGGTTTATTCTTTTAACGAGTCTCGAATCTCGAGTCTCGGTTTTTGAATTGTCTTTGCTTTAACCAGGATCCAGGATCGAGGATCAAGGATCCGCTTTTCTCTCTATCAACCGTTGCATTTTTTAATAAATCCTCAGGAGGTGAAGAAATGATGAGTTTCTCAGGTAAGATGGCAAAAACCATGGTTCTCTGTATCTGTCTCTCTGCAGGCATAGGAGCGGCTGTTATACTCCAGGCTGCGGACAGAGCCGACAGGGAAGTAACCACGGAGCTTCTTGATGAACAGGTCAACTGCGTGGGGGAAGAGCTGGCTAAGATCGTCAGCCCCCAGGAGATTCGCCGGCTCCAGCCAGTGGAGAAGCGGGCCAGGATCCCCTCTAAAGAGGGTGAAGAATGGGTGCTGCGAAGTTCGCTCAGCGCCGGTGTCAATATCCCCGCCGGGGAATCCTACGTGCTGTGCTTCGACCACAAAACCGGCTTGTTGGAGGAGATCCCTGTGCAGGAAGAGCTCTCCGATGCAGCCATCCAGGCTCTGCAGATGGCCCCCAAATGGCTGTATGATGACTTGAAGGACAGTTTCCGTCGCCTGGGAGACATGCAGGACACTTACGCCAATCTTATATTAAGCGCCCAGGACCCGTACATCGACGAGATCGCCTTTCAGGTGGCCCACATAGCCCCGGAGACCCTCTCCGACACCCAGGTCTTCTTATATCTGCACCTGCTGGTAGAGAACGCGGAGCTGCTCTACGAGATCGACCAGTATTTAGACTACGTGGATATCGTCGACAGCACGCAATCAGGCGATCCCGACGACTATTACTCCACCACCCGCTATCGAGTCATCTCGGATGGTGACACCATCCTGGTCACCATCCCCAAGGAATACTACTACTGGTACATCGTCCATCCCAAGATCAGCGATGAGGATGTGAAGATGACCGACGAGGCCAGCGAGCGTCAGGCCACCTATGGCTATTTCTGGCGGGAGTATCTGTTCTTCGATCCCTCCACAGAGTACAGCTACACCGAGGGCGGATATCCCCTGTTGAAAGATTGTCTGGATTCGGTCACGGTCCTTTGGGATGGCCAAAGACACGATCTTTCCTTCGCACGTCCTTTTGAAATTGATGATCTGGCATTAGATGTCCTCGGCAACTGGACCTCGCAGATCGTGCCGGTCATGGCCATCGGAAACAGGCCGGTTCAGCCCAACCAGATCGCCTGTGAGCACGACGGCAACTGTGGAGAGCTGCAGGATCTCCTCTGCGCGGCGGGCAGGACGGCGCTTATCCCCAGCCTGTGCACCATGGATATCTGCGAGGACCACGTCTGGGGAGAGTTCTACTGGGATGATATCTGGCATCCCTATCAGGTGGACCGGGGTGGTGGAGGAACGCACATCGACAACAATGGAATAGCCTACGATGTGGACCGGGGAGGAAGCAAACAGGTGTCCTCCATCTGGGACTGGAGGCCGGACGGCTATGGCTGGACGGTCACCGGAACCTATTCGGACAGCTGCTACCTGGTGGCCACGGTGCACGACTTCAACGGAAATCCAGTAGATGGGGCCCGGGTCCGGTTATATGTCGAGCCCCTGTGGGGAGGAGACCTTTACGTGACCACCTGGGGATACGCGGATGCCGATGGCCGCTGTGAGTTTGAGCTGGGCGACCACCACGATTTTTACGCTCGTGTGCAGAGTGACCTGGGCGACTATCCAATGCCCTCGGGGGACGTGGTCAAGATCATCGACATGAGTCTGGGGGGCCAGACCTACCTGAAGGCCTTCACCGTACCGGAGGTCATAGATGGATTCCAGGCCGAGGAAGCAGAGTGGCCTCAGAACCCGTGGGATCAGTACAAGGTGGAGATAAACCTGGATGTGTCCCAGGAGACGGGGTACGGGATCAACCTTTACGATGGCAATACCTTTGCCCAGAAAGCCTGGCCCGGCAGAGTGGATTTCTTCGTCTGCGACTCGACGAATTACGCTTTATTTGCCGCCGGAGAGCCCTTCCAGGCCTATGAGGTGTCTTATGATCTGGCCTCCATGGAGCTGACCTTTCCATTCCCCGCCGAGGCCGATTGGTATCTGGTCTTCTCCTCCCAGTACATGGTCACAAACAGCGAAAAGCTGATCGTCGCCGTCGATCTCTATGAGAACGTACCGACGGTCAGAGAAGAGGAGATCGTTTTATTGACTCCGCAAAGCTACTCGTTGTCCCAGAACTTCCCCAATCCCTTCAACCCGGTGACGGAGATCAGCTATCAGCTTCCCGAAAGGACCGGGGTTTTGCTCAACGTGTACAACACCCTTGGGCAGAAAGTGAGCACCCTGGTCGATGAGCAGAAGGAGGCCGGCAGCTATATTGTGAGATGGGATGGCACCGACGATGGGGGGAAGATGGTGGCCAGTGGTATTTACTTCTACCGGTTTTGTGCCGGCGAGTTTGTCGAGAATAAGAAAATGGTTCTGTTGAGATAGAAAGTTTAGAGAGTTAGGAGAGTTTAGAGAGTTGGGAGAGAATGGCAATGGCAATAGAAGACCAGTAAGCAGT
>CBDUWG010000216.1:0-4100 GCA_965370845.1 uncultured bacterium | reverse complement strand
ATTGCTATTGCCATTGCCTCTGCCATTATCTCTCCTAACTCTCCTAACTCTCCTAACTCGCCTAACTCTCAGAACTCGCTCAACTCTCTAAACTCTTGGAATCGGGAAAAACTGTTGACAGGGAAAAGCACCCGGGCTATCTTGTCTTTGAGTTCTTGGGCATATTCGCATTTGAGCACTAAACAGGGAGGTCGTCGTCATGAAAAAGCTGCTGATCTGTTGGCTGGCCATTTCTCTTTTGCCCCTGGGGGTTATCCGGGCGGAGGGTTTAGGACAAGGGGGCCAGGAGGTTTTTTCCGTGGATGAGTTGGAGGAGGTACACCTTTCCGAAGAGGCCATGAAGCTGCTTCGGCAGAACGGTTTTGTGGTCACTCCCGGATATGAGGATGAGATATTTGACCTGTATTCAGCGTGCCGAGAGAAACGCCAGCCCATATTCGTGACCAGCGATGCTGTTCTACACACATCGCATATCTTCTTCGATTACATGCTGAGAATTCTTGAGATAGAGAGGCTTTACCAACTGGTGGATGAGCTCAACGACAGAATGATCCGCCTGTCCGCAGAACAGTATGAGCAAGCCCAGGATGATCAGGTTAAAGAAGCGGCCAGGTTGAACATCGGGTTCTTTGCCGTGGCCAAGAAGCAATTTGATCCCGATTACAGGGTCGGCTACGGGTTAGATGAGATCGTGGAGGGGGAGCTGGACAACATCGCCGAGCATTCCGGATTGAAGTTCCGGGAGCTGCTGACCTATGTGCAGAACCCGAGCCTTTTTGAGACAGCCTATGCCTACGAGGATTACAGCCAGTATGTACCCCGCGGGCATTATACCAGGAACGAGAAGTTCAAAAGGTATTTTAAGGCCATGATGTGGTATGGGCGGATCGATTTTAAATTGAGACCCGGCTCCACAGAACCGGCCACCACCCACGGCCGGAAGATGACCCTTCAGGCACTTTTGATGACCGATGCCTTCTTGCGGGACAAGGAGAGTTTTAAGCTGTGGAGAATGATCTACGAGCCGACCGTCTATTTTGTCGGCAAGACGGACGATCTGTATGCCGAGGATTATATCCGGCTGGTCAGGAAGATCTTTCCCGCCCGGGGAGAGGTGGATAAGTACGCCGACGAGGAAAAGCTGTCCCGGTTCATCCAGGAGGCGATCAGGTTGCGGCCGCCAAGGATCCTCTCCGCAGCGGCCTTTGTGGAGGACGGCGAGTTCGCCGCCACCACCAAGGGCTTCCGCTTCATGGGCCAGAGGTTCATTCCCGATTCCTACATGTTCCAGGAGCTGGTATTCGGGAGGAAGGGGCAGGAGACTATTCTGCTGTACACCGGAACGGGGAAGCCATTCACTATGGAACACGTTCCCAACATTGGCCCGGCCAGGGCCTTCCCCCGGGGTCTGGATATCATGGCCGTTCTCGGCTCACGGCGAGCTCTGGAAATTTTGAAAGAGGAGGGCGACACAGAGTACACTCACTTTGACGAGCAGCTCCACGGGCTCATAGAGGAGTTTTCCTCCACCGCCACCGAAGAGTGGAAGCAAAATCTCTACTGGCGGTGGCTGTATTCTCTGCTGCCCCTTTTAGAGGTGCGTGAGGGGGAGAACATCCCCAGATTCATGCTCAGCACCGCCTGGCTGGACAAGGAGCTGCAGACCGCCCTGGGCTCCTGGGCCGAGCTGAGGCACGACACCATCTTGTATGCCAAGCAGAGCTACACCATGCTGGCCAAGTCTATGCCTCCAAAGCCAAAGACCACTTATGGCTATGTCGAGCCCTATCCTGAGGTATATGCCCGGATAGAGGAGATGATGAGAGATCTGCGGCTTCACCTGATCTCCCTGGGCATCGCGGTGGAGGGTGTGGCGGAAAAAATAGAGGATTTCGAGGGTCTTCTGGCCGCGCTGAGGACCATCTCGGAGAAGGAACTGGATGGGCAGGAGCTCTCCGAGGAGGAGTACGGCTTGATCCGGAGCATCGGCGGCAGGCTGGCCTCTTTGAAGAGGTTTCCCGCCGATATCATGGAGAAGATCACCTCCGGCACCGACGAGAAGATGGACCTGGTGGCCGATGTGCACACCGATCCGAACACCGAGCAGGTCCTGGAAGAGGGGGTGGGCTCGCCCTTCAACATCTACGTGATCGTGGACGACAGCAAGGGATACAGGCTGTGCCGGGGGGGCGTTTTCTCGTACTACGAGTTCAAACATCCCCTGGACGACCGTTTGACGGATGAAAAGTGGCAGCAGATGGCCAAGGAGGGGCAAAGGCCGGCGCAGCCGGATTGGATCACAACATTCACTGGCAGATAGATGGTCCGGGCATGCTGAAAATCTGGGGATTGCTGATCACGGCGTTTCTATTGCTTCCGTCCTCCGGCGCCTGGGCTGAGGGGGGAGAGGAGTTGGCCGGCCGGCTGATGAAGGATGTGCTGGCCGACCACAGGAATTTCTATTCCGGCGTAAATCTGGGAAAGCTGGCCGTCGGACTGGGAGTCGCCGGGATACTGGCCAATACCTCTGCGGATAGGCAGATCCAGGATTGGTACCAGGAGTCGCTGAACAGTGAGCACACCGACCATCTCTCCGGGATGATAAAGCCGCTGGGGAATGGACGGATCGCCCTGCCCGTCTATCTGGGAGTCTTCATCCTGGGGGAATTGACGGATCATACCAGTGCTGGTGCGACCGCTGGCCTGTGGGCCGGCCGGTCGCTGCGCACGTTCCTGGTGGGCGCTCCGCCGGTGCTCTTTCTGCAGTGGTCCATCGGGGGATCAAGGCCCATGGAAGATGACTCTCACTGGCGGCCTTTTGAAGATGACAACGGGGTCAGCGGGCACAGCTTCGTGGGGGCCATCCCCTTTCTATCCGCCGCCAAGATGACCGATAACCGATATTTGAAGTCTCTGTGGTATTCAGCCTCCACCTTCTGCGGCCTCTCCCGGATCAACGACGATGCCCACTATTTCTCCCAGTCGGTTCTGGGCTGGTGGATGGCATATCTGGCCAGCAGCAGCGCGGACAGGGCAGAGGTGGCGGGACGAAAAGCCGTCGTCAGGCCAGTCCCGTTATCCGACGGAGTGGCCGTGACGGTGGTACTTCGTCTGCCATGATGCTTCCGGTGTCGGCAGGGCCGTGACCCGAAAGGGTGCGCGGACGCGGGGAGGTCGGCAAGGTGGACATGAAAGACGTGGTCATCATAGGGGCAGGGCCGTCGGGAATTGCCACGGCCATTCAGTTGAGGCGCTATCATATCGAGCCGACGGTCTTGGAAAAAGAGGAAATCGGCGGTCTGTTGAGGAATGCTTTTTTAGTGGAGAACTACCCCGGTTTTCCCGATGGGATAAAGGGATTGGAGCTGGCCGGACTTTTCCGGGAACAGCTGGAAAATGCCGCTGTCAAAGTCCGCCAGGAAAAAGTTCAGCGCCTGGAATATGAGCAGGGAGCGTTTCTGCTGGAGACGAGCCGGGGAACGATCACCTCGGCCATCGTGGTGATCGCCACTGGTACGCAGCCGAGAATGATCTCTTCGCTGGCCATGTCTGCTGAAGTCAGAGATCGAGTGTTTTATGATGTTTTACCAATTCTCGGAATTGCGAACAAGAAAATCGCCATCATAGGTGCCGGCGATGCCGCCTTCGATTACGCTCTCAGCCTGTCGGCAAAGAACGAGATCATCATCATAAACAGGAGTGAGCGACCCGGGTGCATCCCTGTACTTGGGGAGAGATGTCTGAAATCCGCGAACATCTCCTGCCTGCAGAATGTGAATGTTCGCCGGATAGATTGGAAGAGCGATAAGCTGCTCTTGACCTGCGTCCGTGGCGATGAGCGGAATTTTGAGCGGATTTCTGCAGACTACCTGGTCGTCGCCGTCGGCAGAGATCCGTGCCTCGATTTTGTGGGAGGCGAGCTGGAGAGGGAGATGAAAGCCCTGGTCGAGGCGAACAAACTGCACATGGTTGGAGATGTGCACAATGGGATGTGCCGGCAGACGGCCATCTGTGTGGGAGATGGGCTAAGAACGGCCATGAGCATCCACCGGCATATTGGGAGCGGGGACGCGTGAAGGTTATTGCCAGAACTGGTCGTG
>CBDUWG010000215.1:0-4111 GCA_965370845.1 uncultured bacterium | reverse complement strand
TTTAGCGGATCTAATGGCCATAGCTAGTGGGTATGCGACAGGCGAGGTTTATGCATATAAATATAATAGCATGAAATACAGCACGGATTATGGAGAGACCTTTAATGATAAAGGAACCTGCCCTGGACAGGTCACGTGTATGAGCGTTGGTCATAATCCTGGTGAAATTTTCTGTGGTTGCTTCGCTGGAGAAGTTTATTGTAGTAATGATTATGGAGAAACATACGAGCTTGTTGTAGACTTGGCAATTTATTACATCAAATATTTATCTAGGGGAAGTGCCGCTGGTGAGATCTATTTATTTGGAACTGACGACAAACTTTATTATAGTCCCAACGGAGGTGATTCACTCTACCAGCAGTACTATTTTGATTTTGAACCTGACGGAATAGCTGGAGGGTTTCTTTCAGGAGAGATCTATGTCCTAGAGTCGAGGCTTTATCCTACAGGCGGCGGGGATTTGTATATCCATCGCAGCACCGACTATGGACAGACCTTCTCGGCCCGCCATGTTTATTCAGGCAAGGACGACACGGTACCGCCGCAAAGCATCGACGATTTAACCTGCGCGGCCTGCGATAGTTCCTTGTTTCTTGACTGGTCGCCAATAAGCAAGGACATCTGGAATCGCACCGAGCAGGTGGATTATTACGTTGTGTACCGTAATACAGATCCTTATTTCGAACCTTCTTCAGGTGATTCGATCGACTTTTCAACTACCTCTTTTTATACTGATACAGGAGCCAGGTGGGCTACACAGGCTCATTACTATATTGTCAAGGCCGTCGATGATTCTGGCAACAAATCGGGAGATTCAAATATAGTTGGGAAGCTAAACAAAGAATTAGTCAACGAGTGAAGCTATAACGGCAACAAAGGGCTCAATATATTGAGCCCCTACAATTGTATCAAGAGTATGAAGCAACGCAAAGGATCGCAGCCTTCGACAAACCTTTTCTTAATTAAACCTTCCGAAGGCTTGGAACCTTCGTAAGGATACTCTTTCATGAATCGCCCCTACATCCTCATCCCCACCACCTCACCCTGTATATCCACCATGCCGGTGCCAATTCATCACGGGTGAGGGCGAGGGGACCTCGCCCCTACAGCAAATCCTGTCGGTTAATGGTGCTATTGGATCACCTCCGGCATTTCCAAACGGACGGGCACGGCACGCCGTGCCCCTACAACGGATGAAGAAAATGCGAACGGCGGTAGATGAATTGCAAATAGGCGATCGCACCTCCCGTCCACAATCGAGGTCCACAGACCTCTCCCACAAAATAAACCCTCCCCCCTAACCTCCCTTCCTCCTGAAAACATATGATGCCGCTATTCCAATTCATCCAGGTCACGAACACGGCCGGCAACTCCTCTGTGCGCACAGAAAACCTCGATCCGGCACCATTCAGATCACTAAAATCCAAACCCCAATTTCCCCTTTCCTTTTGGCACGAACCTTGCGCTGTTAACTGTTGAATCCGGCCCTGAACTACCTCTCGATATGGCAAAAAAATTAGGAGAGAAAACTTAGCGGTCGATTCAAATAAGGCCAGATAACACCTTTTGGGGAAAAAGCTAATGGTAACCAGGTTCAAAAAATACCTTCAGGAAAATGTGCTGACGGCAGATCTGCTCAACCGCATGGCCGCTCATGAAGCAAAATGCGATAAATCTGGCGGTCATCGTGTGGCCGAGCTGGATGATGTCCATCTCTTCGAGGCCATCGGCTGGCTCATCCGGGCTCAGAATGCCACGCCCTATGGCGGACTGTCTCGCGGCTACAGCTTTGGCTGGAACCCCTACTTTCCCAAAAGGGGCTGGCAGCCCGCCCATCCCAAGGCAACCGGCGAGGCCATCGCCACCCTGTTCGACTGTGCCGCCGCCCTGGGCAGAGAGGATCTCCGCCAAAGGGCCATCGACCTGGCTAACTGGCTGATCAAGATCCAGATGCTCAATGGAGCCATCGGAGGAGGCGCCCTGGATGAACCGCCGTCACCGGAGATTCTCAATACCGCTCAGGCCATCATCGGCTGGATACGAGCCCACCGGGAAACGCAAAGCGAGCGATTCGCTCAGGCGGCTCGGCGCGCCTCCGATTTTCTGATCATAGCCCAGGATCCTCAAGGTACCGGGCAATTAGACCTCTCCCGATCCGCCGGATCCGATGGCACCGCATGCAGCTCGCGAGTTGGGTGGGCTCTCATCGAAGCGGGCATTCTCATGGAGGAGTATCGATACTGCGCCGCCGGTGAAAAGAATGTGGATCACAGCATCCGGCAACAGCGGTCCAACGGCTGGATACGCAGCGGCTACCTGGACAACTCGGATTGCACCCTCCTGCATACCATCGCCCACAGCACCGAGGGGATCTTGCAATCGGCCCTTATTCTGGACAACAACAGGTGTCTCTCAGCGGCCAGAAAGACGGCCGACGTGCTGCTGAGCAAGATCCGCGACGATGGCAGCATGTGCGGGCGCTTCACCAGCAATTGGTCCGAGAGGGCCTCCTGGAGCTGCCTGCCGGGCAACGCTCAAATGGCCAGCATCTGGCTAAAGCTTTACCGGGTCACCGGAAGCGAGAAATATCTGCATGCGGCCCAGCAGGTGATCCTCTTCTTGAAAAAAACCCAGAACCGCATCACCTCCCAGCCAGGTCTCCGCGGGGGCATCAAGGGATCTTCCCCC
Organism: uncultured bacterium; assembly: GCA_965370845.1. Taxonomy (GTDB): domain Bacteria; phylum SM23-81; class SM23-81; order SM23-81; family SM23-81; genus DAOVRJ01. Next base: position 1,423 of record CBDUWG010000215.1, on the reverse strand, counting down.
TGTGACGGTGAGTTCGGCCGCTACCAAACCCTTGGTTGCGCCGCCAAGTTCTTCATCGACGCCCTGCTTCTGCTCTCCCAGGTTTCCGCTTCCAAAAACCCTGTCAGCACTCCCTCAGCATTGGCCCTCAAGTGAGAAAGACCTCCACCACTCTCTGGCATCTGCTGCCATAAGAGAGATAATTTTCGCCATTCCCATATTTTTTTTGACATCGTCCCGCATCTCCATTATATTCCCACTACACCTTACGCGTCTGGAGACGAGTTTCTCTTTGCCGGACATCGCCAGCAACCCCCGGATAGACAGATCGAATTTTAGACGAGAAAGGGCAGCGAATAAGCTCGACTTCGCTAACATCCCAAACCTATATCCCCAATGAAAGGAGAAAACATGCCCAGAGAGTCCGGCCGTGGAACCCACCGCTGGGGAATCGGACTTCTGTTGGTTACCATCGGCCTGTTGCTTTTTCTGTCCAACCAGGACGTATTGGATCTGGGCCCTTTTTTCAGCCACTGGTGGCCTCTGGTCATTATACTGGTAGGTCTTTGGAAGCTAATGGTCTGGGGCGCATCCAGCATAGGCTCTGTCATCCTGCTGATAGTCATCGGAATTCTCTGCATGCTGGCCACCTGGGATGTCATCGCGTGGAGCGCTCTTTTCCGCCTCTGGCCTCTGGTGCTGATCGCTGCCGGGGCCTGGTTGCTGCTGCGTCCCTCTCAGCACAGGGCTGAGAAGCATGGGAGTGAAGCGGGAGAGGACATCGATTTCCTGGATGCCTGGGCCCTTTTCGGCGGCGCCGAACGGCAACCAGCCTCCCAGCAGTTCAAGGGCGGCAATGCCACTGCTTTATTCGGCGGCATCGATATCGACCTGCGCGAAGCTCAGCTCGCCGAGGGCGAGCATTCCCTGCATCTGACGGCCCTCTTCGGGGGCATCGACATCTTCGTCCCCCAGGACTGGGATGTAACAGTGACGGGGACTCCCATATTCGGCGCCCTGGAAGACAAACGCAGAAAGGCTTCGTCCACCAAGGGACCTGCAAAAGGTCGACTGCACATCAGCGGCTTCGTCATGTTCGGAGGGATTGAGGTTAAGAACTGAATGGATGTGATCGCAGCTCGTGTTTGTGAGGATACTGGATACTGGATTCTGGATCCTCGTTCCCCGATTCCCTACCTCCGATCCTCGATCCTATATCTTAAGTCTCTAGTCTCGGGTCTCTGCTTTTGCATTGTCTTTGCCTTTAACCAGGATCAAGGATCCAGGATCCGCCTTTTCACCATCATTCATTTCATGCAATTCATCCACAGGCCCGTGAGGGCCTTTTTTTTGACCATGATCGTGGGCAAGTCTTTAGCATAAGCAAATGTCGCCTCACTGGCCGGGCAAGGGATTTATCCCCTCCCCGTATCTCGCTTTGTGC